>NZ_CAKROJ010000033.1 GCF_934372025.1 uncultured Blautia sp. | reverse complement strand
ATTTCTATAATCAAGTGTACCATATTCATTCTCCCTATCGCTTAACTCAAAGCCTTACACATACGTTCCCAATTAAAAATAGCAATTCCCGCAGCAACTGCTCCACCTGCTACAAGTGGTAAATTAACCGCCTCCGATTTTCTCTTATTCGCCTTAACTCTTAACTATAAAGTTGTTTTGAATTTCCACTTTACATGTCCATGCTTCCTTTCATATTAAGTCAAAAATTTTAATGCCCATTCCCAGTCAAACTTCAATTCTTCTTTATTCACCATTACTTCATAACTTTTTGGAGCGTCTTCCATATATCCGAAATACATTCTGTTTCCATTTTCACTAGAACTTGCACATATTGAGTCAAAATCTGTTCCTTCGGAATCCAAGATTGTCTTTTCTTCCTGATAAGTCGAGCTATAATCTATAACCATTATGTACACACCACCGCTCAGTTTATGTCGTTCCATGACAATCATATAATCTCTTGTATTTTCGCAATCCATAGAGCATTCCGTCACTCCAGAGAAAACATAATTTGACATTTTCCATCTTCCATGTTCTTGTCCAAAAACATCAAACACAGTTGCTCCATCCTTTATCCCAACTACAAGAGCGGAATTTTCTCCATAAATCATCTCTGTTTCACTCATATTCTGTCCCTAAAAAGCAATTGCTGATTCTAATGTAGGAAATGAAATAAGCTGCATCGATGATTCCAGTACAAACCAACATATTCCACATATAATAATAGCTCGATTGTATTTTTTTACAGGTAATTGTTTTTTCTTTTTTACGTAAATACGTATTATAAATATTGCAATAGCAACAAGTTCTAACATAACCTGTATGTTGTCTATAATAGGTTTTATACTCATTTTTCTCCTTACACTCCACGGATTATTAGGCGTTTGCGAAATGCCAAAAGCCGCATAAATACAGTATTTTTTGTTGTTAAATATATTCCCTGTTCACCACATCAAATTTTCCTGCTTTTCGAGTCCCAGGATAAGATCTACCGGGGCGTGCAGAACTTCTGACATCCTGATAAGAAGTTCTGCATCTATCTTCGTCATCCCATTTTCTATACGTGACACGGTGATTACCGATACATCCAACTGTTCTGCAAATTCGGCCTGACTCCCAACTCTTCTCTTTCGTAAGGTACGTATCCTGTCTCCCATTTCTATTCGCTTACAATCAAATACACGACTCATAAAAAGTACCTCCTTCAATCTGTATTTCTTGTCTCTATTATAGAACATACGTTTGTTTTTTCAAGTCTTTTTTATTCCAATAACCAAATATAGCACTTTTCACAAAAATCAGGAAATTTGCTCTCAGTCCGTTCTATCGTACACATTACCGAATAACGCCATCCATGTTTCTTTTCCAATCTCTCCGTCCACTTCAAGTTTATACTTTTTCTGAAACTCTTTTGTGGATTTTGCCAGTTCTTCACCAAATTGTGCATCAATATCTCCAGTATAAAGCCCTGCTGCTGCCAGGATTCCTTCTGCTATTGCAGTGAGTGTGCCTGTACTTCCCAGAGAAAGTACTATCACTCGTGCTTTATCTGCACATGCAGTATCAAATTTCTCTCCCTCAAGTTCTAATTTTCCTCCATAGAGGCGATTTACCACATCTTTCCATACGGTCAGTGAGGCTTTTCTTGTCTTGCTTCCGTATTGCCCGTCCAGATTCAGAGTCCTGCCACAGTATTTCTCTAATAATGTTCCGTACCATCTGTTGAGCCATTCCTGATATTCTTTCACCTGCGGATACGTCTGGATCTGACTTTCTGATTGTTCCGGTGTAGTAACCGGGCTCTCATCTTTTTCGTAATCAATCAGACAGTATCCTTTGATCGTTGAATCTCCAATGCGGTATTTCTTTGTTTTAACGGTACCGCCATTGCTGTCACCATATAATGCAGAAGTGTTTCCTTCATTTGTGTATACATATCCATTTTTCACTGCGGTCACGCGCCCTATATGTGAATGTCGGAATACCACCAGTGCTCCTGCTCTGGGCTTCCCGGATGTCTTTCTATTCCGTTCAAATGCATCGTAAATTGCAAAACAGTTGTAAGCACGATAACTGTTTCTGCTCATGCAAAAATGTTTTAGTGCGGTATCGACTCCAAAAGTTTTCGCTTCCAGCCAGAACTGATATGTTGCACACCACGGCTGTCCCTGACATCCATCCAGTCCCCAGTTGTTCACATCTCTCGCATACTTTGTATAATTGTTGTACCCGGCATTGGCACGCGGATCATCCAGCATCCTGGCAGATGCTTTTTCCTGATAACCAACCTGCTGCTCTGCCAAATCCAGTAGTGTCTTCAAACTAGCCATTTCCTTTCACCTTACCTTCTGCCGATGTTTGCAGAACATCTACTGCTCTTTTGATTCCTTCCGGCAGCGGAATCCCCATCAAACCAGCGTTCTCCACAATAGAGAGTGCCTCATTTGCAATGAATCCGATGCAGACCGCATCCCGCACATAATCAATCCCAAGCAGACTATCCAACTGTGCAGCCACCAGTACATAAAACAATGTCATTACCTTACGGCAAAGGCCCTTCCATCCAGCTCTGCTCTCCAGTGCTCCATTTGGTGATTTCGGACTTCTGCCAAATACTACCGGCAGAAGGATTCCACCCGTGATCCAGTCCACCACCATAAAGATCATCAATGTCTGTAGTGCCTTATCCCATCCACCAAACAGCTCTGCAAGGGCACCACCTGTTAGGGCTGTGACTGTAAAAATTTTGTATTTCATGTTTCTTTACCTCATCTTTCGCGTAAAATTTCCTAAAAAAGGGTGCAAAAATGGAGGCGGCAGGAGAACCGCCTCCGATTATCCACTTGCATATCATTAAACTAGTCATTTTCATATAACATGCCCAATAACCAATATGACAACATATCCGCATCAAAATCTTTGTTTTTCCAAAAAGTTGTTAAACACAAATTTCCATCTGGAAATACAATGCCTGCTGGTAGAATGTGACGCTCATGCACCTGCTGAATCTGTGTATCAATCATTTCCCGATAAACATTCGAAACTTTATCAACACATAAAACAAACGTAAGCGTTATTGCCGCTTTCCATTCTTCTTCCTGAAAATATGAACGTATAAGAGAATTTAAATATTCATCTGCTATATCAACATGTTTTCTTTTCATTTCCGGCACACGGATAAGCAATACAACATCCAGTGCAATATTCCCCTTATACTCTCGTAAATATGTATCTATAAACTCATTACTTTCCCATTCATATCGCTCGTAAAATCGGTATCCTCGTACATAACTGCCAGTTCTTATCTTTTCGTTAAAACTGTCATATGTTCTCCATTTTCCCAGATACTGATCTGCCATACAATGATTGATGCCTTTATATTTCATTGGACTCCAGTCATATAAATTTCTCTGAATTTTCTCCTGTTTTCTCTTGGAATATTCTTCCTTCAGACTAATGCTCTGTCCCAACATATGCAAAAAATACAGAGCAATTTCCACATTCCAAAAATGCATGATATTAGGATGATCTAAATTAATACGTCCTATCTCTAAACCCTGAAGTTGCCTTACAAAACCAAATTTCAACGTGTAGATTCCGTACACAAGTGATACAATACTTAAAGCAATCGCAAATACCTGACCTTTACGCATATTTGGATTCTTTGATAATGATAACTGCCATTTAAGATTTTGAACAGATACTTTCTCTCTCACCTGATATGCTTTTTTCTTCTTGAATAAAATATCTCCAATTGTTCTTTTTGATGGAAACCAATAAAAATATAAATTATTAATTATAACTAAAATTGCGACGCCAAAGCCTCCGCCCCAAATAAAGATTCCCACTCCCACCATAACAAGTAGAAAATATAAAACAATATCTGTAATAACCCCTAAAAGCCACATTCTTTTTTTCTCCTCTGTTATCACTTTTATCTATTACAGAAGAAGCAAACTACTTACTTCTTCTGTAATAGTCCTACGTTCCACTGTGCCTTATCCATAAATTGGATAAGTCCAACCACGCTTTGTTCTGCCGTCATAATGATGAGCATATCCAATAATTCTTTTGCTTTTCTTTTGACCATATACTGGCACACAGGTTTCATCAAACATTTTTTTCACACTTGCTCTTCCAAAATCCTCTGCATAGCCCACGGCCTCACCTATCATTTTCTTTTTCATACCATCAAGATAATTCAGTCTGGATTTTAAATGTGCCGCCATAACTTCCACATGTGTATCATATCGCATCCTGTTAATTCGAAATTCCACATTGTAGAGATAATCATATGCAGCACCATAACCACTTCCTGCACCTCCACGCCATGCCCAAAATGCAGACACAGCACCATTAAAAACAGCATTTTGCCAAGTCTCTCCTTCTGAACGACTACTTATCACGCCAGCTACCCCATTTGCCAATGCCTGTCCAACTTTTCCAACTGCGGTTGTTGCTATTGCTCCCGTAGCAGCAGAACAAGCAACAGACGTCCAGTTTATATTGTCAAAAGACTTTCCGTCCATAATCATCTGGGTTCCCACTGAATACATTCCACCTACAACAGCTCCGACTAATGCACTCACTACTGTAACCCATAGCTTTCCATCTTCATCATTTCTCATCAACGGATTTTCACCGCAATATGCATATAAATTTCTATTATGCAAGGTTTCCATCGAAGCGGTTGCAGTTGTTACCATATCCGCAGAAATAAACCTTCTCAGCTCTGGATCATAATATCTGTTCTTGAGGTAATACATTCCTGTCTCATTATCGTAGTAATAACCTCTGTAGCGGAATGGGTTCTGGACACCGACGGTATCTTTGAGGCTGCCGGTAATGCTCAGCAGTTTTCCCCAGCTGTCATACGTATAGTTTACTACAGTTTTTCCAGACGCGTCAACTAGCGCGATGATATCATTCTGAATATTTCTTACATAGGTATAGTATTTTCCATCAATATTGACAGCCAGCAGATTTGCACCGGAATCGTAAATGTACCACATAATCTTGCCATTACTGGTTTCAGATGCGATCAGGTCACCTGCCATATGGTACTCTGTGACAGCTCCATCTACCACTTTCTTCACTCTGGCTCCGGTATGGTCATAGAAGTACTGTGTCTTCTTCCCATTATCCACACCGGCAAGTTTACGTCCCATCGTCCAGGTGTAAGTGGTATCGCCTCTGGTGAGCATGTTACCGACTGTGTCATAAGTCATTGCTGTGCCATTCCAGTTCAGCAGCTGATCTTTCCATGTACTGCTGTATGTCCCGTTCTCCGTACGCAGCGGTGCTTCCGGCAACACGTCTTCTGTATATGCATATTCTTTCACAGATAACAGGTTTCCGCCCTGGTCGTATGCGTAAGCGATTGTCTTGTTCTGTGTCTGACTATTCTCACGGATCAGCTGGTTACGTTCATCATACTGGAAAGTATCTTTCACGCTGCTTTCCCCCATGCCTTCCTGCGGGGTTCTCTCAATCTTTGTAATGTTTCCATTTTTATCGTATTCGTAACTATATAATCTTCTGAGCATTCGCATGGCGACCGGCAGTATCCGTTCCTGATTCCCCTTTGCATCCGGATAGTCATAATATACCGAAGTTCCAATCCCTGCATCGTCACTGAGCGACTCTGTATTCTGGTAAACCACTCTTCCCAGTCTGTCATACTCTGTGTAATGCCTCAATGCATCCGGTACCATGACCTCTGTTTCACGTCCATCCTTATCATATGCATAGGTGGTCGTCATCTTTGTCTTTCCATCTGTGTGGAACATCCTTGTCATCTGATTATTTTTATCATAGGTATACTCATAGCATGCGCCACGTTCATCCCTCACACGCATCAGACGGTCCAGGAAATCGTAATCCAGTTCATAAATCTTACCAGACAGGTCATTAATCACCTTACAGAGATTTCCCTCTTTATCGTAGATATAAGTGTTCAGCTTCTTCTCCGAAGCTGTCGCAGTCTTCAGATAACTTGCAGTTATACGGTCCTGTGAATCATAGGAGTAGCGGATCTCATCCCCATTTGCATAGACTGTCTTCAGAAGATTTCCGTTGTTTGCTTCATACTGATAAGATACCACCTGCACTCCTGCGATTGATGCGGAAGAAGTATTTCCATATCCGTCATACCCAAAGCCATACTTAAATCCATTATGTGTAATTTCTGTAAGACGGTCTTTTGCATAAGTATAGCTGTTTTTCACAGTCTGTTTCTCTCCATTAACAGTCACATCCTGTGAGACAGACACCAGTCGTTTCGCATTATCATATCCGTAGATGAGTTTATTTCCCCGTCCATCCGTCAGTGACTTAAGCAGATCATCTTTTGTATCCCAATCGTACTGTGTCTTATTGCCCTCTGCGTCAGTCACCGCTGCTACATGGTTCTTATCTGCCGTAAAAGTCCTGTTGACCCACGTTCCTTTCTCCGTAGTATCTGGCTGTACCACCCCACTGCTGATGATATTTCCTTTTGCATCATAGACAAGTCGGTTCACAATTCCCATGGCTGACTTTCCACTGATCACATTGTGTTTTTTATCATATGTGTATGTATACCTGCTTCCTTTCGGGTCTGTGATGCCAGTAAGGTCGCTGCCGGAATTATATTCAAACTTTGTAGCATTTTTCTGGGAATCTACTGCTGAGATCAGATTATTCTCTGTGTCATAGGTATAGGTCTGACCAAACTCTTCCCTGTAAAGTGACAATCCGTCAAAATATGCCGTATTTGCATTTCTGCAATAAGTGTAGGATACTTCCACATGAACATAATCTTTCTGTGCCACATAAATGTCACTGAGGAACTGCCAGTCCAGGATATCCGGACTGAAATTGGTATAATGTACATCTTTGCTATTATCCTTTGCCACAAAAACGACTTCCACACCAAAGCGACGGTTCTTATCATTGTTTGTTTCCGGCAGACAGGTTCCTTTTCCCCATGCATTGACCATGAAAGTATCGCCCTTCTTTCCGGTAAGATCCAGGACTTTTTTCAGCCGTTTATCGGTCTTTGGCTCACCCATGAAACGGTAGACATGATTTTCCAGCCCACCAACACCCTCTGTCAGCTTTTCTGAAGCTAAACGTGTAACTGCCGGTTCCTGATTCAGTGTACAATATCTTGAAGGAATGAAACAGAATTTTTCTCCCCTCTGGATCGCATACCATTTCACACCTGCCTTTGTCAGAACCCCTCTGAGACGAACAGTCTTTCCCTTTGCCAATGTAGAAAGCGCCTTGCCGGATAAAGATGGGGTATCATAAAGCTTATCCTCCTGTGACATTGTCCCCCTGGGATAGTTTCTGCATAAACGAATTACAGATTCTTCTTTTATATAACCCGTATATCTTTTTTTATCAATCTGCATACCGATATAAAACCAGATTTTCCCTTTCGTGTCCTTCTTTGTGGAGCGTAACACCACACAGGTTCCTCTTGGGATCGTCTCTTCCACGACAGTTCCACTATCGGATGCAGAAGATCTCAGTACAGCACCGGACACCCCAATCACCGCAGAATGATCCCCTGTATTGCCTCCCAGATATGCCGTAGCATGTCCACCGTGAAGATATCCTCGCTTACCATCCTTTGTGCGCACTTTGAACCATTTGATATTTTCATTTTCAAGATAACAGGATGCATATAAATGTGTACCTTTCGTCACCTCTGTGACACTGGCAGCATTTAAAGAAGGTTTCGTGTAAACAGTACTCTTCGTCGCAGATACCACAATCGCACTCTGTACAGGAAGAATCTCGGATGTCCCAACGGTTGTCAGTTTATCTTCAAAATCTCCTGTCTTTGTGAATCCGGATATATTTCCAGAATGGAAATCCCCATTATCTACCAGATTACAGCGGCTGACCGTGCTTCCGGTTTCCAGCTGTGCCATGTCTCCATACACTGTACAGATTGAATTCCTTATCACCAGATAAACTCTTACCGAAGTTTTCACATTATCTGCCGGAAGCGTGAATGTCTTATGCAGATGAACAAAATCTGCGGTTATCGTTTTCAGATACTCACTATCCTCATAATGCCATACATTATCCTTATCCTGATATTTTGCCCGCAGAAATACAGATCCGTCCGATGCACGATCCATAGCCGTGATCTTTGCATACATTGAAACTGTATAAGTCTGACCTTTCAAAAGTGATACATCCTGATACCAGCATACACGTCCGGTCTTTGCAGTGCTTTCCAGTTTCAGGGAGCGGTCTCCGATCTTGCAGAATGCAGCATTCGTGTTAATCGTTGCTTTGCCATTTGCATCTGAACTGATCTCTGATTTCCAGCCGCACGCTGCCGCCTGGATGATCGGATCCTTCAGGAGCTGGACTACGTTTGTCTGCAGCTTTGTGGCATTCTCCAGACGATTGACATGATTTCCACTGCGGTTATATTTTCCACTGGCCGCACGCCCGAAACCGTCATGGATATGGAGCAGGTTACCATTATTATTAAAACGATAGATCTCACTCCGGTTCTTATTGTCTGTGAACTTCGTGCTGTTGTACCCATAAGTGAGTGTCAGACTTTCTCCTGCCTGACTTCCACCATATTCCGTGATCGTTCTTACACGGTACGGGTTTGTTCCGTAATATGCATATCTGACAGAATATCCGTCAATGTTCTGTATCGAGGTGAGCATATGTCTTCCGTCATACGCATATGTCATTACTGCTCCGTCAATATCAGTGATCTTTACAAGATTGCCGCCACTGTAGCTAAAAGTCTTTTTCTTCCCGGAAGGTCCTGTGATCTGTGACAGCGTTGTACGCTTTCCATTAGCATCCAGAGAATAATCCAATGTTATCTTTCTTCCTGCACCATCTGTAATGGCTGTGACTCTGTTTTCCATCCAGGTGACAGAAAGCTGATTTCCATTTTTATCCTGTATCTTAACCAGTCGTCCCGCTTTGAAACGGAGCTGATTATCTTCTTTGTCATGAATTACAAGCTGCTCTGTTCCATCCGTATGGATTGTCAGTGTCTGCTCCAGTCCGGATTCGTCCTTCCATTTCCTGGCTGTGGAATCATAATAAAAATAGTGGATAGTACCGTCTCCATCTGTATGTTTATAATACTCTGTGCTTCCGATTTTTGTTTTGACCAGAGTCTGATGGTAATTGAGTGCAAAACCATATCCATATCCCAGATTTACAGCACAGTTGTTGCTATTGTATACATGTGACACAGCCACCGGCATAAGACTGCCTCCTGTTGCCATCGTATCATGAACCATGATTAGGTTTCCATTATAATCATTTACATGAACTGTTCCGGCTCTTCCCACTTCCTGACTGTGATAAGTCCAATAATCTTCCAGTCCCGAATAGTTTACATAAGATATATCAATTCTAGGACGCATATTCTGATAACCATTATCGCAGTCAGATGAAAGAAATTCTGTATATCCGGATAATTCATAATCATCTTTCAGCATAAGTCCATAGTTCCCGCCATTCTGGTACCAGTCTTTTACCATACGTGTGATATCCATGGTAATATATTTCTGTTTGTCACCTTTATAACGACACAAGTCTTCAATTGTTTCAGAATACAGTGGCTTGTTATACCAGTTGATGGAATTGGAATTCCATGTATGAAGGACACGGTGTACTTCAACCGTACGCTCCACGTTGTCCTGTGCCAGTGATACAAGGACCAGTCTGGCATTTACAACCATATCACCTGTTTTCATTTCAGGAAGTTCAAATCTGATAAAGCTTCGCTGAACCTCATCACCACCCATTGTTTTCAGGATGATACTCTGCTGGAAATTATCCTCCTCATACAAAGAATCAACATGTGCATCGTAAATTTCCGCTGCCTTTTTGGATGTTGTTGTCACAGGATCAATCACGAGTGGATATACACGTTCTCGTGCGATCATCCATTCCCTGTCCGGTAAAAAGGAAATCCTGCACAGGTCTTCTTCCACCATTTCCAGCCCAAGTCGAATACTCTCAGATTTTATCCCGGATGCATCTTTCATGCATGGTGCATGCACACAGAAGATCTCTTCATCGTTATCATCCAGAAAATGCACGCAATTATTTTTCAGTACCGGAGTTACACCTGCCATGTGATAAAGCACTGCATATCCATCGCGGACTGCTTCCGGACCATGGAGGATAATATCTTCTTTAAGTCCTTCTCCGTGAACTCTGCACTGAAGGTCTGCATCCTTTAAGATTCCCGGATACAGAATAAGAGTATCGTCTTTCTTCTCTGCAGTCACTTCTTCAGCATCTTCCAGTCCCCATTCCAGAGCTGCTCCGTCCATTGTCATGGATGCTGTTGCCGATGATACTGCATGGTTCTCAAGCTGAATCTCAAGATTTCCTTTGCTGTTACAGAATTTGGAATTTTCTTTACTGTCAGAACTTCTGCCAGCCATTCCTTTTACTTCTTCCAGCTTATCATCCATTTCCTGCCAGGAACCGTCTGTATCCTTATAATGAACTGGTTCCATATAGATCTCTACTGTTCTGGAATGATCCTGGTTTTCAAATACTTTTCGGTTTGCGCTACGTTTTTCTTTTAATTCCGTACGCATTGATTCGTCTTTCATCATTTGTATGTTCTCCTTTGTTTTTTCTGTTGTAAATCTTCCGGAATTTGTTTACACTCAAATCATACAGTAAGAACATATGTTCTGACATATCGGAACAGATTTGTTTTTTACCATTTTTGATAAATTGCACAAAAAAAGACAGATGGCCTTCAAGACCCATCTGTCTTTTTCATGCTACTATTCTGTAAAGAATATGTCAGCTTATGCTGATCAGAATCATGCGCCAAGTCTCACGGATGTTCGACTTGAAGTTACTGATATTATTTTTACTTTATTTCAGAAATTCGTCCACATCAATTTCCGTAAATGAACGCAATGTCGGAAAACTCCTCTGCTCTTCCGGTTCTTTTTCCTGTGTATACCAGATACCTTTCAGTCCGCTCTCCCAGGCTCCTTCAATATCTTTCTTTACATTATCACCGATAAATGCACATTCTTCTGCACGGACACCGGCTTTTTCCACACATATATCAAAGAAATGAGCATGTGGCTTCTCGATTCCGGCTTCTTCACTTGTCACGATGAAGTCAATATATGGGGCTGCCCCGATTGCCTCCAGCTTCCGATACTGTATGTATGCAGTCATATCCGTACCGATTCCAATACGAATCTTTCTTTTTTTCAGTTCCTGCATAAATTTCAACACACCCGGATTTGGCTCTATATGCTCAATAAACGTATCCCAGTATGCATGGTACATATTGCGTGCATGTGGAAAAAGCGGCTGCTCCAGAAGTTCCAGCATGCACTGTACACGAATCATACGGCTATGAATCGCTGCGGTATCTGTTCCGATCCGGTCTGTCATGATCCGCCCTGCTCTGCTGTAACAGTTTTTCATTTCCTCTGCTGTGATTCCAAATGCTGTCTCACAGTAAGCAGCCAGCGCTTCCATACCATAAACATGGTTTTTATCGTAACTGTATAAGGTATTATCTATATCAAAAATGACGGTTTTTATCATCATGTACTTTCCTCTTTTCTGTTCATTATCTTTTATTTTCCATTATAATCCAGAAAAAAGCAAGTACAGCAGGCTCTTTTTTCTCCTTCATTTCGATAAATATGATCCTGATCTGTCTCGAATTTAAATATCTGGTCTTTATGAATCCGATGCCTCTGTCCGTGACATTCCACAGTCAGTTCACCTTCTGTAACTGTCAGATACTCTCTTGTCTTCTCCCCGTGACTTCCACTGACATAAACAGCCCCTGGTTCAACTTCGATTCTGTATACTTCCACAAGTCTCGTATCCTCATACGGAAGGCAGGTCCATACTCGATACTTCCCCTCCAGTTCTTTTGTAGGAAGGATTTCCTGTGGTGTTACAAGAAGACAGTTTTCCCGCGGCGGTTCGATCAGCTCCTGAAATTCGATTCTGAGCCCACTTGTAATCTTGCCGAGTACACCAAGAGAGGGATTCGCCGTCCCTCTCTCTATCTGCGCAAGCATGCTCTTGCTGACCCCGGTCTGTTCTGCAACCTGGTCCAGACTCATGCATTTTGATTTTCGGATTCTTTTGAGATTAGCTGCCACATTGTTTGATAAATAATCCATATCATCACTCCAGAATATGCTCCATTCCCATGGAAATGATTGTTCTCACATGCTCATCTGCAAGGGAATAAAAAATAGATTTTCCTTCTCTTCTGTTTTTTACCAGTTTATTCTGTTTCAGAATACGAAGCTGATGAGATACTGCAGACTGTGTCATATTCAGAACCTTTGCCAGATCGCAGACGCATACCTCTGATTCGAATAAAACAAACAGGATCCGAATGCGGGTAGAATCAGCAAATACCTTAAACAGATCAGCCAGATCATACAGTTCTTCTTCATCCGGTATTGTCTCATTTACGATCTTCAGCAGATCTTCATGAATTTCCTGACACTCACAGCTGATTTCATCTTTTTCTTCTGCCATATTTTTCTCTCTTTCTTATAATTCTTTCAACTACGGGTTGCTCTGTGTTACGCACTCTCACAATCCTGCAGTTACAGTTTTTTCACAAAGAGTGTTCTGATTGCATTTAATACCGCAATGATCATAACTCCCACATCTGCAAAAATTGCAACCCACATATTAGCAAGACCGACTGCTCCCAAAATCAGACAAAGTATCTTGATTCCAATTGCAAAATAAATATTTTCATAAACAATGCGCATACATTTTTTTGCAATTCGGATTGCTTTGACGATTTTCTTCGGATCATCATCCATAAGCACAACATCTGCCGCCTCGATTGCTGCATCTGATCCAAGCGCTCCCATGGCAATACCAATGTCTGCTCTGGAAAGCACCGGAGCATCGTTGATCCCATCACCGACAAATGCAAGCTTCTCTTTTTCTGTCTTCTTTGCAAGCAGTTCTTCTACCTTGCTTACCTTATCTGCCGGAAGAAGTTCACTGTATACGCGATCAATGCCAAGTTCTCCCGCAACCTGCCGGGCAACGTTATCAATATCCCCCGTCAGCATAACTGTTTCTTTAATACCATTTTTTTTGAGATCTGCGATTGCTTCTTTTGATGTTGGCTTCGGCACATCCGAGATCAGGATATGTCCTGCGTAAATGCCGTCGATTGCTACATGGATAACGGTTCCTGCCTGATGACATTCCATAAAACTCACGCCGATCCTTTTCATCAGTTTTGCATTACCGACAGCAACAGAAATTCCGTCAACCTTTGCAAGGACACCGTTTCCACTGATTTCCTCAACATCTGTTACACAACTCTGATTTATCTCTTTTCCATATGCTTTCTTAAGGCTGAGGCTGATCGGATGTGAAGAAAAGCTTTCTGCCAAAGCAGCATATTCCAGAATCTTTTCTTCTTCCATCGTATTATGATGAACACCAACGACTTCAAAAACCCCTTTTGTCAATGTACCGGTCTTATCAAATACAACATATTTCGTCTGTGCAAGCGTTTCCAGATAATTTGACCCCTTAACCAGAACACCAGCATTGCTGGCTCCGCCGATTCCGGCAAAAAAACTCAGTGGTATACTGATGACCAGTGCACATGGACAGCTGATTACAAGAAATGTCAGAGCTCTGTATATCCACTGTCCCCACTGAGCAGAATTATGAAGAAATACAAGATTTACAAGTGGCGGCAAAATTGCCAGTGCAAGCGCACCATAGCAGACCGCCGGCGTATAATAGCGGGCAAATTTGGAAATAAAATTTTCAGATTTCGATTTACGGGAACTGGATTCCTCGATCAGTTCCAGAATTTTGGATACTGTGGATTCTCCAAATTCTCTGGTAGTTCTGATTTTCAGCACCCCTGACATATTAATACATCCACTGATGATCTCATCTCCCGGTTTTGCATTGCGCGGAAGACTTTCACCTGTAAGTGCACTTGTATTTAATGTGGTATTTCCTTCAAGGATCACACCATCTATCGGAACCTTTTCTCCTGGCTGTACAACAATCACTGAACCAATCTCAACTTCATCCGGATCCACCTTTTCCAGTTTTCCGTCTGTTTCGATATTCGCATAATCCGGACGGATATCCATCAGTTCACTGATATTGCGGCGGCTCTTTCCAACCGCATAGCTCTGGAATAATTCACCGATCTGATAAAACAGCATAACCGCAATTGCTTCATTATAGTCGCCGCTTTTTTCATAAACGGCCAGTGCAAATGCACCGATCGTTGCTATTGCCATCAAAAAATTCTCATCAAAAACCTGTCCGTTTCGAATTCCTTTGCATGCCTTTTTTACAATATCATATCCGATCACCAGATAAACGGCCAGATAACAAATGAATTCCGGAATGCCCGTGATCGGGACAAAATGCAATGCAATCAACAAAACTGCTGCTACGATGATACGAATCAGCATCTTTTTCTGCTTTTTGTTCATGCTCTCTTCCCTCCATTACAAATGAAACGCTGTACATCCGCCTGCAAATGCCCGCGCTGCCATATTATTTAAATGCCCTGCCGCATACACAGCAGAGCATTTCCGATTCGTAACTGTTCAGTACCCTTGCGGGATACTACCTACTGAATAGTTACTCTGATTCTTATAAATAGATTTCGCAGTCGTCTTCTACTTTCTTACAGTTCTTAAGAACTTCTTTCATTACGCTCTTCGGATCCTGTCCTTCTTCAAATTCAACATTCATTTTCAGCATCATGAAATTTACAGTTGCATCCTTAACACCTGCAGTATTCTTAGCCGCTTCTTCCATTTTGTTTGCACAGTTTGCGCAGTCAACCTCGATCTTGTAAGATTTCTTCATAGTAGTGATCTCCTTTTTAAGAATGTTCTATTCACGTTTTCATATGAACAATCATTCATATGTTTAATTGTATTATAGCACACTTATTATTTCTGTCAATAGAAATAGAAGAAAAGAAGGATGATGTTTTGTCACAAACACCATCCCTCTTCATTATTTTACCAGAACTGCCACTGCTTCTGTCCACACAGTTTCACAAAACTGATCCACACAGCAGGCCTTCTCCAGACGATATCCGGCCTGTAAAAATGCTTCAAGATCCCGGGCAAGGCTTGTCGCTTTGCAGGATACATACACAATACGATTTACTCCATAGGAAAGGATCTTCGGCAGAGCTTTTGGATGAATTCCATCGCGCGGCGGATCCAGAACGATCACATCCGGTTTTTCTGTCAGATCATCAAGGACTTTCAGAACATCACCTGCAATGAACTTACAGTTTTCAAGCCCGTTAAGCTTTGCATTCTCTCTTGCCGCCTCAACAGCATCTTCTACAATCTCCACACCAATGACTTCTTTTGCAACCGGTGCAAGAAGCTGCGCGATCGTTCCGGTTCCACTGTAAAGATCAAACACTTCCATCCCACTGGTATTCTGAATATACTCACGCACAATATTATACAGAACTTCTGCCGCCAGTGAATTTGGCTGAAAGAAGGAAAATGTACTGATTTTAAATTTCAATCCCAGTAAAGTCTCATAAAAATAATCCTGTCCGTAGAGAATTCTTGTCTCATCACTCTGCACCACATCAGAAAGGGAGTCATTGAGAATATGCATGATTCCTACGATTCTGCCTTCCAACGGAAGTTTCAGAAGTCGTTCTTTAAGCGGTTCCAGATCATATTCTTCCTGGGTAGTCGTTACAAGATGGATCAGAATCTCACCCGAAGTCACGCCACGTCTCAGCATGAGATGACGAAGATACCCGGTGTGCTGCAGTTTTCTGTAGTAGGAAGCTCCCTTTTCACGGAAAAATTCTCTCACACAGGTCAGGATATCTGTCATATCTCTGTGTACCAGTTTGCAGTCATCTGTATTCAATATATCATACGTGCTGCCTTTCTTATGCAGTCCTAATGAAAGCGGTCCGTCTTTGTACTCATCACCAAAAGAAAATTCCATCTTATTACGGTAGCCAAATTCAATCGGACTTCCATGAATACCTTCCCATTCAAAATCAGCCTTCCCTTCTGCATTCACCTGACCACCCTGAACCAATGCTTCTTCCAGAAGTTCTCTGATTTGTGTTTCTTTCATTTTCAGCTGGTTCTCATAGGACATCGTCTGATACATACATCCACCGCATGCAGGAAAATTACTGCAGACTGCTTCTCTTGTCTCCAGAGGAGATTTCTCCAGTACTTCCATGATCCGTCCCTGAGCTCTTCCGGAACGTTTCTTCTGAATCATAAAACGTACCTTCTGTCCCGGAATGCCGTTCTTGATCAATACTTTCTGATCTTCCACATAAACATAACCTTTGTTTGGAAAATCAACTTTCTCTATTACGCCTTCGTAAATTTCACCTTTTTTCATTCTCATTATTCCTCATCGCAACTGTAGAAATTCTAAACAGTCGCTTCTCATTTTTATCTTCTCTGTCTGTTCTGTTATTCGAAAACTTTACAGTAAAACAGCCCCGGTTATCCGCCGGAGCTGTCTGAAATTCATGCTGCTCTTACTCTTCTTCATCCTCGAAGTAATCATCAAAGTCATCATCGAAATCTTCTTCAAAATCTTCCAGATAATCCGGAGCAAAGAAGCGGTATACTGCAAATGCAATTCCTGCAACTGCTGCAACAGCACCGATGATTGCCAGTACCCAGAGGACCGTATTTTTTTCTTTTTCGTCTTCTTTTTTCTTTAATGCAGCAAGTAAATCCTCAATTTTCTCATTCAGATTTAAATTGTTCAGATTCATTATGGGCACCTTCCTCTCGTTCAAATTCATTTTATGAAATATAGTATACCACTAATCTCTATGTTTTACCATATTTTCTCACAAATTTTCGGTTATGATATTGTCTGTAATAAATACCACTTTATTCTGCGTTTTCGTTAATCTGTTACTTTTGATGCGCCAATTTTTTCACCAAGATGAACTCTCGTTTCAATACCATATTCCGAATTACGGAAGATATCAGGATCCGGCATTACACGATTCTTTTGTGTCATCAGTACAATTGTAGAGCCTCCAAAAGCAAAGTTGCCTTTCTCTTTGCCCCTCTTTACCCGACCACGAAGTGGAACATTTTCAATTCTTCCTACCATCAGTGCTCCTACTTCCATCATAAGAACCGTACCAAAATTCATCGTCTTAAGCAGCGCATATTCTCTTGTATTTTCTTTGTAGATCGGATAGACATCATTTGCAACCGGATTGACCGTGTGCAGTACGCCCGGGATATGAACTCTTCTTGATTCGAATCCGTCATCAATATAAATATAACGGTGATAATCATCTACACACAAACGAAATACCCAGAGATATCCACCTTCATATCGTTTTGCAAGAACCGGATTTTTCAGAAGCTCTGACACAGTATATGAGGTATGCTTAATCTTCACGTGACATTTCTCGTCAATCGGATAGACACTTACCCTGCTGTCACATGGACTGATAAAATGCTCGGGCACCATATTGATCTTTCTGGCGCCTTCACGAAGCTGTCGTGTAAAAAAATCATTATATGATCTGAATTTTCTTCTCTCGTAGTCTTTCATATTAATTCCTGCATGTCGGATAAATGCCGGAACTGCCAGTGCTGATATCCTTGAATCCAGAATTCTGCCTCCGATTTGTGACAGTGTCGGATTTACAAGCGGTTTAAGTAAAGCTCTGCCAGGTGCAGAGCCATACATTTTTTCCAGGAACCTGTCCTGAAGTGAATTATTTTCAGTTACATAACCTTTACGGTCTGCTGTATAAATACTCATGGCGCAACTCCTCTCAGTTTCTTCATGACACCATGTGCCTTCCACCATCCTTCTTTATAAAAAAGAACAAACAGAACGGCTACCGCTACAATTCCAACCAGAAGTACAAGTTCCTGATTTGTCGGCTTGCGGAAACGAAAATTAAAAATAAACAGGAAACCAACGATCAGCATGGCTGCATGCAGCAGTCCCACAAAATAATGGAATCCCGGAAAAAACACTGATACTACAAACAGAAGCGGCATAATAACTGCCATAGATGTAATCGGAAGTCCCTGATAATATTTACGGTTTTCAGAGGTTTCACTCTGACGTTTTGCTTCCATTACATTAAAATATGCAAGACGAATCAGACCTGCAAGTCCATAAAACATAAGAATCAGAATACTGTAAGACTTGCACATTCCCAGTTTGTATCCCAGAATAACCGGAAAGATTCCAAAACATACAATATCACAAAGCGAATCAATCTGAATACCAAACGATTTCTCATCATCTGTCCTGTTTTTCTTAGTTCTGGCTATCTTTCCATCAAACATATCGCACAGTCCTGAAAAAGCCAGACAGAAAACTGCCAGCGGAAGCTTTCCGTCAATCGCACAGAACATGCCCAGAATTGAAGAAACCAGGCTGATATATGTAACAACTACTGTATAATCATAAAATCCAATCATTTGTAACTCCCCTCATTTTGCTTACCATGCTCCTGTCCGATTGTAAGCTGTGCCACAACCGTAAAAAGTGCACTGATCAAAAGTTCCCCATAATATCCAAGTCCTCTGCTGAGAACCATTCCCGGCAGAAGCAATGCACCAAACACCGGCTCAAAAATAGTCAGAAACAAGGTTTCACTGATTCCCATCCCGCCAGGAAGCGGAAGCATATCTACGGAAACAGAAATAACTGCCTGAAGAAATAATATCGTCCAGAAACCTTTTTCCGACAATGAAAATGATCTGTATACAAACCATGTTACTGCAAACATAGCCATTCTCTGCACAAACGTGATCGCAATCACATTAACGATTACCCTTGGATGTGTTTTCAGGTAATTTGCAGTATCTCTGTATGTATCCATGGAATCTTCCAGTTTTTTCAGTCTTTCACTCTTATGTCTGAAAATACGGAAATGCTCCAGAATCCCAAGTCCCTTTACCAGAAATGTTCTTGCAAGCAACGGATGAAATACCAGAATTGTCATAAATGTCACACAAAAAATATTCAGTCCAAGTCCAAGATAAAAGACCGGAAGAATATCCTCCAGATACTGATGCAGAAATCCCCTGCCGAACAGAGCAATTCCGACACCAATTGCAACCAGTACAAATTTGTAAGTGATCGTAATGATCATCAGAATAACTGCTGATACCGGAATTGAAATATTTTTCTTCTTCATATAATAGGCCTGCATCGGCTGTCCTCCGCTCGCCGACGGTGTGATACAGCTGAAAAAGAATCCTACTGACGAAAAAAGAAAACAGGTTTTCTTTTTGAGTTTTATTCCATATGAGCGCATCATATACCAGATAATGATGGATTCTCCCCATATAAAAAAGGCTACCAATGCAAGTCCCGGTATAAGCCAGCGCATATCTGCATCCCGTATGGCATCCATCATGGCGCCAAGATCTTCTCCATGAAATACTCCATAGATCGTAAATGCAAATACAACGACCAGAAATACCCCATTAAAGACTATTTTTTTATTTTTTTTCATAGGCAGTTCACCCTTCTGCTGCTCTTAAAATTTTCTTCTCAATCCAAAGCCCCAATCTTTCATATATCTTATACAGATTAGTTTTTCTGCCAATAAAGAAACACCCCTCTGCAAGAAGAATTCCTCCAAACACATCTGCGATCACATGCTGCTTTGTCACCAGTGTAGCGACAAACACCAACACTGAAAACACCATAGATGCTCTCTGATACCATACCGGAATCTCTTTCCTGCCGCGGATACCAAGATAACAGAACCAGCTGACAAGACAATGGATTGACGGAAACAGATTATCTGCCGCATCAACCGAATACAGCCACAAAGTAAGCTGATTCCATAATCCACCATCTGTGATCACTGGTCGCGTATTCGTTGTTGGATACAAAAGAAAGAAACCAAGGCAGATACATCTTGATAAAAAATCTCCTGTAAAAAACTTATACACACTGTGTCGATCCTGCCTTGCAATCAGAATGTAATTGACAGCCCAGAACAGATAACAGCCAAAATAGATCAGAAGAAACTGTGGAACAAAAGGAATTGCCTTATCCACAGCCGTTTCTATGTTGTGATGATACCATTTTCCTGCTATCATTCTGGAACCGGAATAAACGAGACAATTAAATACAAAAGAAAAAACAAGCGGAAAAATCCCATATGCCGGAAGTATTCTGGTGACAGTCTTTAAGATTCTTTTCATTCTATACTCCCTTCGTTTTTCTCTGGTAAACAGTATAGCATTACTTATAAAGCGAAGCAACCAAAGTACAAAAACATTAAGAATTCTTAAGAAAAAAGTTAGATTTTCTTCAGCTTCGCAAAGGCAGCAAACATCTTTTTGACGCCAACCTTGTCAAAATCCACTGTTACCTCATAATCTCTGCCGCCTTCTACAATATTCTTTACAATTCCAACGCCAAATTTAATGTGCCGAACGGTATCTCCTACACTGTAATCCAGTGAGTCTGCTTTTGTGACTTTGAAATTCTGCGGCTGAAATGCCTGTGTATGGAAATTTTTCTTCATCTGAAGATAACTGTTCAATGGAGATTTTGTTTCCGGAACTTTAGGCTTATGCTCCTGCACAGTATGTCCAAGATCCACCAGTTCTCTCGGTATCTCCCGTATAAATCTGGAAACACGGTTATATTGTATTTCGCCACGTACCATACGCTGCTGAGCACTTGTCATTGTCAGTTCTTTCATTGCCCTGGTTATTCCCACATAACAAAGTCGACGTTCTTCTTCCATATCTGACTGATCAGCAGAAAAAATACACATACTGCTCGGAAACATTCCATCTTCCATTCCTGCAAGGTAAACATATGGAAATTCCAGTCCCTTGGCACTGTGAAGTGTCATCAACACCACATAATCCTGATTTTCATCTACGGAATCAATATCTGCGATCAGTGCGATCTCTTCCAGAAATCCTGACAAGGTTGCCTCCCTGTTCTCTGCTTTCATAGTTTCTTCATAAGAGACTGTCTTGGAGATCAGCTCATCGATATTCTCAATTCTGGCTCTGGATTCCTCTGTATCTTCTGCTCTCAGTTCATCCACATATCCGGTCAGATCTATGACCTCTTCCAACAATTCTGAAACTGAGTAAGCCTGTGCCTTACTTTTCAGTGACTGAATAAATGTAACAAATCCATCTACTTTTGACAGACTGCGCCCAATCGCCGGTACCTCTTCTGCCACACGAAGTGCATCATAAAAGCTGATGTTCATCATATCTGCATAGTCCTGGATCCTGCCCACCGTTGTTGCCCCGATTCCACGTTTCGGAACATTCAGGATTCGTCTCACTGCAAGATCATCTGCCGCATTATCTATTGTTTTCAGATAGCACAGAAGATCCTTGATTTCTTTTCGTGCATAAAAGTTTACTCCGCCCACAATCTTATATGGAATATTTGCAAGCAGACATTTCTCTTCAAAAAGGCGGGACTGTGCATTGGTTCGATATAGCACAGCACAGTTATGGTACTCTGCTGTTCCCTCTCTGTGACGTTTTTCGATGTCTCCAATTACAAATTCAGCCTCTTCATATCCATTCATAAACTGTCTGAAATGGATCTTTTCTCCCTCTGGATTCTCTGTCCAGAGAGTTTTTTCTTTTCGCTCAGTATTATTGGAGATCACACCATTTGCCGCGTTCAGAATATTCTGTGTTGAACGGTAATTCTGCTCCAGACGAATGACTTTCGCATTCGGAAATACTCTTTCAAATCCAAGAATATTACCAATATTGGCACCACGGAATTTATAAATAGACTGATCATCATCACCGACCACACAGAGATTCTCGTATCTTGATGCCAGAAGGCTCACAAATTTGAACTGTGCCGTATTCGTATCCTGATATTCATCCACCATAATATAGCGAAAACGTTCCTGATAGGACTGCAGCACATCACCACAATTCTGAAACAACTCGACTGTTTTGCAGATCAGATCATCAAAATCCAGCGCATTGTTTCTGCGAAGTGCTGCCTGATATTCGCGATAAACCTGCGCTGTTCTTTTTTGATTAAAATCTGCTCCTGCATTCATTTCCATCTCATCCGGATTCATAAGTTCATCCTTTGCATGAGAAATCTGTGCCAGAAGTGCGCGTTCTTTTACTTTCTTGGTATCAATGTTCATCTTGCGGCATATTTCTTTGATCAGTGTCTTCTGATCATCCGCATCATAAATTGTAAAATTATTATCGTATCCCAGACGGTCAATGTGACGTCTCAGGATTCGTACACATGTAGAATGAAAAGTGGATACCCATACACTTCCGCCATCATTTCCGGCAATCTTATCCACACGTTCTCTCATCTCATGTGCAGCTTTATTGGTAAATGTGATTGCAAGAATATTCCAGGGATTGATTCCTTTTTCAGAAATCAGATATGCGATCCTGTGTGTCAGTACTCTCGTTTTTCCCGAGCCTGCTCCTGCGAGGATCAGAAGCGGACCTTCTGTATGAAAAACAGCCTCTTTTTGTCTGTCATTTAATGTATCATAGATTGTATTCATCAAACTTCTCCTGTTTCTTTCTGTTATATATGTCGAACTGATGTTTTCATGTTATCTGCTTATTATACATGAAACCCACTTCATGGTAAAGGAATTTTAAAATCATTTATAAAAACCATTTACAAGTAGTATTTAAAACTATATAATAAAGCGTACAGGTATTTCAAATACCATTCCGCCCCCATTTGGGCAAAGGAGATGAATTTATGTCAATTAATACAGAATCTATGATCAGAAATATTCTGGAACGTGTATCCCGAATCGGTTATGTAAAACCAGAGGATATTCCCAATATAGATCTTTATATGGATCAGGTCACCACTTTTATGGAAGCTCAGCTTGCTCATTCCAAACGCTATACCGATGACAAGATCCTCACCAAAACCATGATCAACAATTATGCAAAAAACAATCTGCTTCCTTCACCTGAGAAGAAGCGCTATTCCAAAGAGCATCTTCTGGTATTGATCTTTATCTACTATTTCAAAAGTATCTTATCGATTAATGATATCCAGACTCTGCTCGGGCCGCTGACTGATAAATATTTCAAAGCCGACGATGAAATGGATCTTACTGCTATCTATAATGAGGTATTCAGTATGGAAAAAGGACAGATTGAAGCCCTTCAGAAAGAGCTTTTGGAACGATATGAAATCGCCCAGGACACCTTTGCAGATGCCCCGGACGAAGATAGGGATTTCCTGAAACTGTTTTCTTTTATCTGTCTGTTAAGCTTTGATGTATATGTCAAGAAGATGCTGATCGAACAGATTATTGATGATATGCGTGCATCTGCTGAACCCGAAGGAAAACACAACAAAAAAAAATAGACCTGGTGTATTAATGTCCAAAAAATTACCTGCATCACTGCAGGTAATTTTTATTTACATAGCCGCTCTTTCCAAGTTTGGAAGAATATACATACCAGTATGTGTCTCCACTTGAATCCTTAACCTCAACAGTATCGCCTGTGTGCAGCTGTCCGATCTCATTCGAATCATCATACGCTTTTGCATTTCGAAGTGCCAGGTATCCACTCTTAACCTTAACAGTCTTTGTAATCGTCGAAGATGCTGAAGTATTTTTTACCAGATAATCTTTGTTGACATATCCGCCTTTACCAAGTCCCGGTGCATATACCAGCCAGTAAGTACTGTCACTTGCATCTGCGATCTGAACCTTATCTCCGGTATAAAGCTCGCCAACTTCATTTGAAGATTTGTAGGCTTTTGCTTTTCGAAGTGCCAGATATCCACTCTTAACACTTACTGTACGCTCACTGGAAGAATTTGCCAGATATTTACGATTTACATAGCCGGATTTTTTTAATTTGGAAGAATATACATACCAGTATGTACTTCCGCTCGAATCAGTCACTTCTACAGTATCCCCGGTATACAGCTTTCCAATCTCATTCCTGTCATCATATGCCTTGGCATTACGGAGTGCCAGATACCCCTCCGCAACGGTCACTGTATAGGATGTACCTGCTGCCCAGCTGGTCTGTACCGTCATTGGCAGAACAAGTATAACCGCGATGAGCAGTGTAAGGATTCGTTTCAGGAATCCAGCCTTGTGCATTGCAGAAAATTTTTTCTTCATATTGTTTCCCTCCTTTTCTTTCATCCAGAAGCTCTGTTTATTCCGTTCACAGTAACCTCCTGAATATTAGTCTGACACTTAAACCGTTCTTGTCATTTTTTTTATTATAGTTTATCATATAGAAAGCAACTTTCTGTAAAATAAACTTTCTAAGGAGGCTATATATTTATGCGCAAAATACTTTCTGTTCTTCTTGCCGGCTCTCTGCTTTTACTGTTTCCGGGCACTGCCCGGGCATCTTCAGATACCGGTTATGAAAGTGAAAAAGGACAGGCTACCATCAAGGCACCCTCTTCATCCGGTTCAGATGAAACAGATAATTTTTCTGATGGTTCGGAGGGAACTGTCAGTTCTTCGGATTCATCATCCGGCATGGACTGGTCAGCCCCCAATTCCACTGCTGTCCCTTCCTCTTCGACCAGACAGTTCACTGTCTGCATTGATCCGGGGCATCAGGGCAGCTGGGTAGACATGAGTGCACAGGAGCCAATGGCTCCCGGTTCTTCTCAGACTAAAAACAAAGCTACTACCGGTACCACCGGAAATTATTCCAAAGTTCCAGAATATCAGGTAAATCTGGAAGTCTCTCTTGTTCTTCAGAAGGAACTTGCTTCCCGTGGATACAAAGTCGTCATGACACGTGAAGACAACGACAAAGCGATCAGCAACAAAGAACGGGCTGAATTTGCCACCTCTGCAAATGCAGATATTACCATTCGCATCCATGCCAACAGTGATAACAGTCCTTCCGCTGCCGGTGCACTGACTATGGCACCCACCAGCTCCAATACGTACCTGGACAAAGATATTATTGAAAAAAGCAACACTCTTGCATCCTGCGTCATTGACAGTTACTGCAATGCAACCGGCCTTGCGAACAAAGGTGTTATCTCAGCTGACAATCTGACCGGAACTAACTGGAGCACCATTCCGGTCGCTGTACTGGAAATGGGCTTTATGAGCAATCAAAAAGATGACCTGTATATCACCGATTCTGCTAATCATGAAACCATGGCCAGGGGTATTGCAGATGGAATCGATGCATATTTCAACACCATTAAACCTGATATCATGGCAGCCGGAGAACATCTTACTGAACTGACCGATACACTTGAGAAGAACTATACGATTCCTCTTGAAGCTGACGGTGAAAGCTGGGCAATCGCAGCCATGGATCTGAATACACAGAATTACAGTACAATTCATGCCGAACAGCCCATGAAATCTGCAAGTGTCATCAAAGCTTTTATCATGGCTGCTGTTTTTGACAAACTGGTATATCCAAATGAAGGAACCACTGTTTCAGCTGATTATGACAACACATTAAAATCACTTCTCAACAGTATGATCACCGTCAGCGACAACGATGCTGCAAATGAACTTGTCCGCAGACTTGGCGGTGGAGACTTTCAGACAGGTGCTGCTGTTTTAAATACCTTCTGTCAGGAGCGAAATTACACTTCCACTCATCTTGGTCGTGAATTTCTTGCCACAGCTCCGACAGATGACAATTATACAAGTGCTTCTGACTGCTGCCGTCTGCTCTCTGAAATTTATAATGGAACACTTGTAAATGCAGATGCTTCTGCTGATATGCTGGCTCTCTTACAGGCTCAGACCAGAACTTCAAAAATCCCTGCCGGTGTTCCAGATAATGTAACAACTGCAAATAAAACCGGCGAACTCTCTGATCCCGGAAATCTTGGTGTTGTAGAAAATGACATTTCCATCATCTTTGCAAAAGATCATCCCTATGTACTGTGTGTTCTTTCAAACAATATCCAGAACAATTCCAGTGCACAGGAAACCATCTCAAAAATCTCTGCCGATGTTTATAAATACATGACCACACAGCAGCCCTGATATACAGATGCATCCTCGCGCAGCATTTTTGTTTTAACGGAACATTACGGAAATTTTTCCTCTAAAACAGAAAAGGAACAGACTTCAGATAATCCGAAGTTCTGTTCCTTTTTTGTTTATTCTTCTGTATTTTCTGCTGCCTCTTTTTCCTTCATTCTGGAAAAAACCATCTCGTATC
>NZ_CAKROJ010000032.1 GCF_934372025.1 uncultured Blautia sp. | reverse complement strand
TGAAAATCCATAATAAAAACCTCCTGTAATATCTTTGTTTTTTCTTATCCCGCGGATTCCCCATATCCGCTTTTTGTGTTACTGTTCACTCCGTTCACAGCAACTTGGTCAAAATCCATTCCATATCACCTTCGGTGATGGGATTTTGCCCCGTATGTCTCGGGATTTTGCCATATACATAGCAAAACACCTCGCGGAATATTACCTGTAAACAGTAACGTTTTTGTTACTCCTCTGCTGCGTTTGCGATGTACATAACTGTCAGCATACAGAAAATAAATGCCTGCATAATTCCTGAGAACCAGTCAAAATATACAGATAAAATAGCCGGGATACCTACATCAAGAACAGGTATCTGTGACAAGACATCTCCAACAAGTCCCGGGATCAGTCCCAGAAGTGCAGAACTTGCCACTGCCAGCGCTCCATAGATCAGACCATTGATTACAACACCGGAAAGAATATTTCCGAAATGACGACACGCCATACTTACCGGTGTTGCCAGTTCAGAAAGAACATTAAATGGTGTCATGACCGGAATCGGCTGTGTAAATCCTTTGAGATATCCACCGAAACCACTGGTCTTGATCTTCTGCGCGGTGATCATGATAAATACCACGACTGCCCACGCTGCCTCTGTCGACAGGTCTGAAGTCGGACTTCGAAGTCCCACGAGACTGATCAGGTTCGATACCACACTTGTTGCAAAAAGTGCTGCAACAAACGGAATCATATATCTGAACTTCTCGCCCATATTGCCGACAACAAATTTGTTTGCCATCTCTACCAGCATTTCTGCCAAAGCCTGCCGTTTAGAGATATTTTCTTCTTTGAGATCATGCGTCAGCCAGATACACACTCCTGTGATCAGCAGCATAACAATCCAGCTTACTACCATGGTCTCACTGATTCTTAAAGGTCCCAGAACCGGCAGGTCAATGGGTAAAGTAAATAATATCTTCGCCCCATTAATATCCAGTTCCATACATTCATTCACCTCCCATCTATATCAGTTTTCCGTCTTATATTTTATTATGAAATATCCCCATGATCTTTATTCCCGTTCCCGGAAATAAAAGTGGAGCAATTCCCGCAACAAAATGGAAACACGGTGCGACGATTGCCAGGATCACCCACAGGATCTGCATCAAAAAACGCTGTGAATAACTGGCTTTGAGTTTCATTCTCGCAGTTCCCTCATCTGTCGCTGAAGCTGCTTTCTGAACAGCCAGTCCCATCAGAAAGAAATTCAGGACTGCGATCAGTCCGCCTCCGATACCTCCCAGAAATACGGTATAATCCAACGGCACTTTGTCCGGCATTGCAAAGTGAAGTACTGCAAAAAGGATCCACATCAGGATCAGACCAATCCCTGTCATCCCCACAACTCTCTTAGTTTCCTTTTTTACTGCCGGCTGCACGCTGTCAAAAACTTTGCTCATATTCCTTATGTCCTCCATGTCAGTATTTATAAATGTCTGTTAAAATAAATCTTATCTTTTTTCTTTTTCTTCTTTTGCTGTCGGTCAACAGAGAGGTAAAACTTATATGCCACCGTTGCTGATCCGCCAAGTCCGAAGAAAAATCCCGGAATATAGATCCATCCGCCAACACCGGTCTTCGAGATAATGAACCAGCAGAGCGCCAGACACAGAAGAAGCGGTGTTATAAATGACAGTCCAAGCTGCGAAAGCATTGTGACGTTTCGCAGGATTTCTGACCACTGTTTCAATATGATTCTCCTTTTTCACCAATTTTTATCTATTATTTCTGTTGCACATAGTCAAATTTTAACACATTTGTTTATTTTTCACAATGCATTTGTATAATTTATTCAAAAAATTTTTGTGTTCTCAAAATCTTTTTGTTAGTATTATATCATTCTCGTCTTTTTACTGTCATGTAACAAAAAAGAGGTTCTGTCCCAAATTCGAACAAAAACCTCTTCTTTGTCTATTATCTTATCATTTCCAGATATTCCTGAAAAAATCTTTTAAGATATCCTGAAACGATGTTCTGAATCTCTTCTTTACCATTTCCCGCAATGATCTCTTCCAGTGTTTCTTCTTCCATCAGAGTACTGCTCAGATATCCCAGTATCTCTCCATTGATATCAATATTTTCATCTTCCGGGATCAACATTACAAAAACAATCTTTATATCTTTGAAATAAGGATCTGTAAAATGGCCAGCTTCTCCCGGCAGACAGATTGCAAGTGTCGGACGTATCACTCCCTGACTTCTTGAATGCAGGAGCGCAAATCCAAATTCCGCAAATACCTGGGATGCAATCTGCTCTCTGTTGCGAATATCTCTTATAATAATGTCTTTTCGATCCTGATAAGGCGACAACCGTTCTCCTATCACCTTCAGAAGACTGTCAAAATCAATATCTGCCTCCACATCGAAAATATCCATATATTTAATGACAGCATTGATCTGCGCTGTAACAAGATTTATTTTCTCCAGCTGTAAAGAAAATGTATCCTGTTCCTGGCTCTTTTCTGGCAGTCTTTCATACTGATGTACCAGTTTATGGATTTCTTCCATATCTTCGTCATTCAGAAACGGATTTACAAATACGGTTGGTATCTCTGTTTTCTCCATAGAAATGCTTGATACAAAAAAATCCGTTTTGGCTGTAATATAAGGAGTAACGTCTCTTTTTCCATAGACTGTAAGCTGAATCCTGTCTCTGAATGCCTGCTTCAGTCTGCTTGACATCAGTCTGGATATGCCGATTCCACTGGCACAGACCACGCCTACATGAACTGGGCGAAGCTTCTCCCTCTGACTTTCCAATCTTACCTTTGCTGCTCCAAAATGGATTGCCAGAAATCCAATCTCATCCTCTGGAATTTCTCGATCCAGATATTTTTCCAGAACCTTCGATGCCTCCACACATTTCTGATAAATATCTATATATTCCTGTTTCACTGTATCCAGGACCGGATTGTGTATTTTCATCTTATACAAAAGACGGATCATTGTCGGCTGCAAATGCGCCAGAAGCCCCTGTATAAATTCATTATCCTGTTTATACAGCCAGGCATCTTTCGGATCAAAAACATCGATCATCTCATTGACAATACGCAGCATTTTCTTACCAGTTTCTTCATGGATATTATCTTTATCCCACTGAACTTTTTCGTGTTTTGCACCTTTCAGGTGAAGATAGATATAAAATGTCTCTACTTTTGGAATCTCAATATCGAATTTTTTCGCCAGACTTTTTGAAAGTTCTTCTGCCAGAGCATAATCCTTATCCCGTAAAACATCCTCTTCTATTCCGCACTCTTTTTCTATGATCTCACCTTTGAGGATACGATTCACCGCGATCGTAACGTGGATGATCAAACCTGAATATGCTGATTCTGTCAGCTTTTCAAGCTGTTTATCTTCATATTCTGCAACACATTCAACCACCTGCTTCAGAATATCCTGATTGAAGATATTCTGAATAGTTCCTCCTTTTATCGTTCTGTCAAAATCAGGGATATCTTCATATTCATACACTTCCTTCAAAAAAGCTGTATCGATATTTTCTTCTATAAATACCCGGATTGCCCTTCTGTAATCGGTTTCGTCTCCTGCTACTTCGATTCCACTGCCTGATTTTCTTATGATTCTTATTCCATACTGTGCAAACCAGCTTTCAACTGCCTCCAGATCACCACTGATCGTGGATTCACTTACTTTAAATCTGCTACTGTAGTAGCATAGTTTTTTTAGATCTTTTTCTTTTAATATCTCAAGGATCAGACGTTTTCTACGCTCTTCCCGGTTTCCTGCGTCATAGACCTCAGATTTTGTGAGTTCCGACAACAGTGCCTGTTTTTTGTCAGTTTCACCATCCAGCCAGATTCCCTTTCCCATTTTGGTGATCAGATTGACCCCTGTACCTTTCAGAAAACTGCTGATATCATCCATCTCTCTCTGCGCTGTTCTTTTACTGACTTTCATCTGATCTGCAAGAGCCTGCATCGTCATCGTACCATCTGTCTGCAGCAGAATCTGCAGCATTCGTTTTGCTTTAGGGGTCAATTCCATATTTCATCACCTCGACTTTTTCTGTCCCTGTCTACTTTATTTAAAATAACATTTTTTATAGATTATAACACGTGATAATAGGATAACAAATATTGTTCTGCCTCTTCACACCAGATTCCGTGTTTTCTTTTGCAGATCTTATCCAGTTCTGCAAATAATTCATTATCTTTTCCCAGTTTTTCAAAGTCTGAAATAGCGGTCAGTTCCATCTGTATATGAGGATAGATCATTTTCTTACCACCTGGAATCTTTGGCAGATTCAAAATGGTTGACGGAGCTGCATTAAGGCCACCAATATGTGTTACCATAAAAGATGGATTGATCAAGCTCTGATGTGACAATTCCAGTGATTCCATCATATCGCCGGTAGAACCACCGGATGTACCTACAATATGAGTTCCTTCATAATGCACATTATAGAAATTAAATGGCACCTTAAAATGTGGATCCGTCGGACCTGAGAAGAAGTTCAGGCATCCATCATTTGCAAGAATATCATCTCCCTGCTCTACCAATGCAGGAACCGGAGCAAATACAAACACATCATCATACCCTCTTCCCCCTGACAGCTCTTTCAGATAAGCTACGGCGTCTTTTCCGGTTGTGTTCACGTAAACAAGCTTCACTCCCATCTTCCGGGCATGTTCCGGCGTGATCAGTTCCTTTGCTCTCTCAAGTCTTTTTTCATCAATATCAACTACTACTACCAGCTTCGGACGCCTTGGACCATTTACCACATAGTCAATCGCGCCCATTCCCATCGGCCCGGCACATCCAAGAAGTGCCATATTTCCATTTTCTCTGATTCCCATCTGATGTTCATACACATACTGTGTTGTGTGATAAGTAGCATGGAAAGCTCCAATGATACAGGACATCGGCTCCGCCAGGGATGCATTTGCAAAATAGTTTCCTTTATATGGAAGTACACATCCCAGATCGATTGCCACCTTCGGAATAATACAGTAGGTAGCATTTCCGCCAAAGTATTCGTAACTGTATCCTGCTGAATATCCGGATTCCAGTCCCATTGCCGGCTGAAGAACAAATTTTTCCCCTTCCTCGAATCTTCCTTTAAGTCCACTTCCCACTTTTTCAATGATTCCACAGAATTCATGTCCTGTGATGACTGGATGCTCAGAAATATCTTCCGGCACTCGTTTGTGTTCTTCTCCTCGAATCGCTGCTTTGTATGTTGACAGGCAGACACTGTTTGATATTACTTTGACCAGAAGTTCCTCTTCTCCGATTTCCGGAAGCTCATATTCACGAATATAAACTTTATTTTTTCCACTTAATACTGCTGCTGTCGTTTTCATTCTATTCACTCTCCATCCTTTTGCTGTTCTACGATTTCCTGTAACAATTGATCGATTTTCGGGTCTCCAAGGAAGTTTTTGATTGTCACGATCCGCTTATCCGGCATTGCAATCTTTGCTCTTTCCAGAAGATTTTCGTGAGTCACCACAACCTGCGCTTCCTCCGGAACTCTTTCGATCGCATAATGTTTCACTGTGATCTCAATTCCCTTTTCTTTTAATTTCTTTCTGAATGCTCCTGCTCCCATGGCACTGCTTCCCAGCCCTGCGTCACAGGCAAAAGCAACATTTGTGATTTTCTCTTTTACTTCTGCTTTTACTTCTGATTTTGCTTCTTCTTTTACTGCAATCTCCTTATTCAGGATATCCTTGCCTTCCTGCTTCATTGCTTTAGAACGCTCTACAGATGCGATCATATCTTCATCGGTAGATTTATTTCCGGTAATCTTGAGCAGACAGGAAGCCACTAAAAAGCTAACCGCTGTTGCCACCGCCATGCCTATCAGAATTCCAGCGAAGTTTCCCTTTGGTGTGAGCATCAGATAGGCAAATACAGATCCCGGACTTGGTCCTGCAACAAGACCCACATTCAGAAGACTGTATACCAAAGTACCTGCACCATTTCCAAGGATCATTGCGAGAATCAGAACCGGATTCATCAGTACATATGGAAAATACATCTCATGAATTCCACCAAAGAAATGTATGATCAGTGCTCCCGGTGCTGTCTTTTTGGCTTCACCTTTTCCAAATACACTATATGCCAGCAGAAGTCCCAGACCTGCTCCAGGATTTGAAGCAACTGTGAAATAAATTGATTTGCCTGTTTCAGCTACCTGCTGCATCCCAAGCGGATAATAAATCCCCTGGTCTATAACGTTGTTCAAAAATAATACCTTTGCCGGTTCGTTGATCACTGAAAGAAATGGAAGAAATCCTGTTTTTACCAGCTGCTGGATCAGAAAAGAAACAGCTCCATTTAATTCCACGATCAGCGGTCCTACAAATGTATAGGAACAAAGACACAAAAGAAATGCGATGATGCCGAGTGAAAAATTGTTCACAACCATCTCAAAACCTGTGGGAATTTTTCCTTCCAGCATTTTGTCAAATTTTTTGATGATCCAGGCACTTAAAGGTCCCATGATCATTGCACCAAGGAACATTGCGATCCCTGATCCTACGATCAGTCCGATCGTTCCGATTGCTCCCGCAACACCGCCTCTTTTGTCATAGACAAGAGCTCCACCGGTGTATGCCAGCAAAAGCGGTAACAGATAATTCAACATTGGTGATACCAGTTCATTAAAATGCTCATTTGGAATCCATCCTGTAGGAATAAATAATGCTGTAATAAATCCCCAGGCAATAAACGCACCCATATTCGGGATTACCATTGCTGTAAGGAATCCTCCAAAGGCCTGTACTTTTGCTCTTCCTTTTTTCATGTTGCCTCTCCCCTTTCTTTCCAGATGTAGTTTCCATCTGCTTCCATGATCAATACTTCTCCGGCCTGACAATGTGCTTTCATCAGCCTTCTGATATTTTTACAGTCACTCTTTCGATAAAATGCTTCCGCTTCCTCTTTTGTCAGACCACCCATTACTTTTCGCTTAATAAGACGTTCCTGCAGGAAGTTCTCATCTGCTGAAATAAATACACTGTCATCACACTCTGCTTCCAGTTCATTCCATGGTTTCTCATCCAGCAGGAGCCAGTTTCCTTCTATCAGCACGATCTGCTTTTCTACAGTCACGACCTCTTCTTTTACATCATGGATCGTTCTGTCATAAACCGGCCACTTTGTATTTTCTGTTTTCAGATGAGAAAGCTTATTTCTGAGTTTTTCGATGTCAAATGTTTCCGGACATCCCTTGACTTCTTTCATAGCTGTCTGCTTTCCATCTATAAAGGCCTCATGTGTCAGGATATAATCCTGATGATAATGAAATCCGTCCAGCCCTACTGCCTGTATTTCCTCTATGTCTTTTTCTTTTTGTGACAGATATTCGAGGAACTGTGCAGTTGTTGTTTTACCAACTCCCGGAGGTGCCGATAAGAAAACGATCACTCTTCTCTTTAACTGGTGCTGCAGGATTGTCCATTTTCGAAGCAGCGGTAAAAAGATTTCTTCTACTGTTCTGTCATCATAAACAACTGTTGTTTCCAGTCCATTCACTTTATACTGATATTCTCTCTTCATCCGAAAATCTCCATCAGTTCTTCTGCATTCTCTGCTTTTTCAATTTTTTCCATACTTCCTTCATCCATCAGTACATCGACCAGCTCTGCCAGTGTATCCACATGAGAATCTGCATCTTTGGAAGCAATTCCCATAAGATATCTAACTTCCTGTCCACTTGAAAATGTCACAGGTTTTCTGAGTTTCAAAAATGATAAGCCGCCTTTTAATGCGCCATTTTCGGGGCGGCTATGCGGCATTGCAAATCCAGGCATCACAATAAAATAATCGCCATTCGCTGCAACATTGTCGTAAATTGCCTGTAAGTATCTTTCTTCCACAACTCCATCCTTCTGTAATGGTCTGATCACCATTTCGACTGCTTTCTTCCAGTCTTCTGCCTGATCCAGAATCTGTACTCTGCCTGCCAATGATTCTTTTAACATATCTTTATACCTCCCGTAAGTTTTTTCTGTTCCTTTTGTTAAGTTTATTATATGGTCACGAGGGCTCTGTTTTCAACTCAAAGCACTTCAACTTTGGCACTGTCGGAAGGTGACAAAATTGAAAGTATCTTTTCAATTTTTGTGTTTTATGGTATGCTACTCGATGCTTAAATTTTGATACTCAAAATCCCACTTCAAATATGGAGATGAATACTATGAAAACACAAACCAAAACAACCAATATGGAGACGGGAAGTATTCCCAGACTCCTTGCGCAGCTGGCGATTCCGGCAGTTGTGGCGCAGGTCATTAACCTGCTTTATAACATCGTAGACCGAATCTACATCGGTCATATTCCGGGAATCGGAGCCGCTGCTCTGACTGGTGTCGGACTTTTTACTCCGATTCTGATGTTACTGAATGCATTCGCCATGCTCGTAGGCTCCGGTGGTGCTCCACGTGCAGCCATTGCAATGGGAAAGAAAGACAATGATCTGGCGGAAAAGATCCTTGGAAACTGTTTTACTTTATTAGTCGGTCTGGCAGTTGTGCTGACCATCGTATTTTATGTAAGTGCACCGACTCTTCTCAGACTCTTCGGTGCCAGTGATGTCACCTTAACCTACGCGACAGACTATGCCAGAATCTATATCCTCGGAAGCTTTTTTGTACTGATCGTACTGGGCATGAATACCTTCATTACAACTCAGGGATTTGCCAAGATCAGTATGATGACTACAATTATCGGTGCTGTCATCAACATTATCCTGGATCCAATCTTTATTTTTGCCCTTGGCATGGGCGTAAAAGGTGCCGCACTTGCCACTGTTCTCAGCCAGACCGTAGGTGCTGTATGGATTCTCCGCTTCCTGACCGGAAAGAAAACAATCCTTCACCTGAAACGAAGCAACATGCATCTGGATTCTAAGGTATTTGGTCCGTGCCTTGCTCTTGGTATTTCTACTTTTGTTATGCTGTCAACTGAAAGCCTTCTGTCCATCAGCTTTACAAGCAGTCTTTCCAGATTTGGCGGTGACGTGGCCGTTGGAGCAATGACGATCATTACAAGCATCAGTCAGCTCGTTACTCTGCCGCTTCAGGGAATCTGCCAGGGTGGACAGCCGATCATCAGCTACAACTTTGGTGCCAACAAGCCGGACCGTGTAAAAAAAGCATTTTTCACACAGTTCTGTACCTGTGTCCTCTATACAACAGCTTTCTGGCTTGTTATATTGATTTTTCCGAAAGCATTTGCAACAATCTTTACTTCTGATAAGGAACTTGTAACATACTCTGCCTGGGCACTCCGCATCTACATGGCCGGAATCTTCTCTCTTGGCTTCCAGGTCAGCTGTCAGCAGAGCTTTATGGCTCTCGGCCAGGCAAAGGTAAGCTTGCTGCTTGCCTGCCTTCGTAAGATTGTCCTGCTGATACCTCTGATCTTTATCCTGCCGAATTTCTTCGACAATAAAGTTTTTGCGGTATTCCTCGCAGAACCGGTCAGCGATATCATAGCTGCGGCGGTGACAACGCTTACCTTCTTCACACTGTTTAATTCCATTCTTAAGAAAGAAAAGAGATAAAAAAAACCCGGGGCTTGCCGCCTCGGGTTTTGCTTGTTGCAGTTTTTTATTTATTGATTTTTATAATACATACATCCCATGCCGACAGATGAATTTCATGCTTAGTACTATCAGCACTTCCAAGTACTACTTCAAAATCATCCGCCATCTCAACTCTTTGCTCTTCCCAGGAATAATTCAGATAAAAACGAATCTTTTCGCCCTTTTCATTAATCCCTTCACGCACGATCACCGGGAATTTTTCCGGCACTGCAGCATTTACCTCAGCCTGAGCCAGAATCTTTATCAACAGCTGCTGCAGATAATGTTCTTCAAACATACATCCGATATACCAGGCATTCCCGCTTTCATACGTATGATGCGTAACTGCGGCATACTTTTTCCAGTTTGGATGCTGATATGCAGAAATGATTTCTGCTCCATCCGGAATCAGAAGTTCCATGAAGGTCTCTGCCTTCGGTTCACCACCCTCAAAACCTGTCAGAGTAACTTTTTCCGGGAATGTAAACTGCTGATAATACATCCCGAAGACTTCGCTCAGAATATGTGGCTGTCTGTCAGAATATACCTTCACGTTCTCGTTGGCAAAAGCAGTCTTGAACGTCGCGATCAGTGTGCCTCCCTGCGCGGTATAATCTTTCAGACGTGTGAGGATTTTTTCATCTGCAGTGTACATAGCTGGAAGGATGATTGCCTCGTATTTCTCAATATTTTCGCTCTCTTCCCAGATAATGTCACACTCGATATTTATTTTATAAAGTGCATCGTAGATCCAGCGGACAACATCGTTGTATCCAATTCCACTGTTTCCTGCTGCAGTAGCTTCGATTCCAAACCATTTGAGTGCAGTCAGAGCCTCGTTGCTCACCATGATCGCAACTTTGTTATCCTTCTTTAAGCCTGATAAAACAGGAGAAAGTTTCTTAAATTCATCACCTACGATACATGCCTCTCGGTATACGGCATTTTCTTCCATATCATGACTAAGAAGCCCTTTCCAATAAGTCTCAAAGGAATTATGGATTGAATGCCAGTGCCAGTACATCACACCAAGCGCACCGGATGCCAGATGGCTGTATGCCTGCAGACGAAGCTGCCCGTCATACGGTGTCCATCCCGGATAGCCCTGTGCTTCTGTTTCCAGAACCAGATAGTTGTCATTTTTGAGACAGCGGATCAGGTCTCCACCAAAGGCAATCTCTGCACCGGTCAGATGATCCTGGGTCGGATGATAAATATCTGTTCCTGCCATAGTCAGATGTTTTGCACATTTGAAATGGTTTACATCCGGCTGCACGCCGTAGGAATATCCTCTCCACTCAAAATCCAGATTGTGGGTGATAAACTGATCTTCTCTCTTATATTCTGAAACAATCGCTGCCTGCCAGCCAAGAAATTCTTCCACCAGACTTCTCTGGTATTTTTCAAACTCTGCACCAAGACTTCCATTGATCGTACCACGCACATCCGGAAAATCTTCCCAGGCATTGATACGATTGCTCCAGTAATCCAGACCGAATTCGTGATTCATGGCATCCAGATCATTATGAAATTTCTCCCGGAGATATTTTACAAACCCAAGCTGCACATTCCTGCCTGCAGTTCCATAATATTTTGTCTCATTATCAAGCTGGAATCCGATCACACATTTGCGGTGTGCCGAAACTTCCATCAGCTTACGGATGACTCTTTCCGCATAATACCGATAGACCGGATGAGTGATATCCATGATCTGTCTTGCGCCATAGATTCCTCTTCCTTTGACCGTCTCTGCCAGAACATCCGGATATGCCTTCACCATCCAGGTCGGCACTGCATAGGTCGGAGTCCCGATGATAACATTGATCCCTGCTTCCTCCATCGCATCCATTACACGGATCACATGCGAAAAGTCAAAAACTCCTTCCTGCGGTTCGCAGGTACTCCATGTGGATTCTGCAATCCGGACCGTATTGATCCCGGCTTTTTTCATCATGACAACATCTTTCTCCAACCGGTCATACGGCATATATTCATCGTAATAAGCCGCACCGTAGAGTAATTCTTTCATATCCAATGCCCTCCGTCACTTTTATCCATATATTTTTTTACATCAATAATAAACTGCTTTATCCCTTCTGTGCAACTCTTTTATTATCTGCATATTACTGTTCGAAAATATTGTTGCGTATCTAACTTGTTTTGCCGTTTCTCCCATGTTAAACTGAATCTAAACACAACGCAGCAATGGAGGTGATCACGAATGTGCCAGACTGTATCTCTGGGAACACAGGATTTTGCATATATCAGAGAAAACAACTGCTTTCTTGTGGATAAGACTGACTTTATCAGAGAATGGTGGGAAAATAAAGACGCAGTGACTTTGATCACTCGACCGCGAAGATTTGGAAAAACACTGAATCTGAGCATGATGGAGTGTTTCTTTTCTGTCGAATACAAAAACAGAGGTGATCTGTTTGAGGGATTATCTATTTAGAATAAAAAAGAATATCATGAACTTCAGGGCTCTTATCCTGTAATATACATGAGTTTTGCAAATATCAAAGGAAGTACCTTCGCGTCCGCCCGAGAGGGAATCATTCAGAGTCTTGTACGATTATATGGAAAATATTCCTTCGTGCGAGATGAAGAGTTTATGTCCACGCAGGACCTGGAATATTTTGACTCTGTTACGCTGGAAATGTCTGATACAACAGCCGCTTTGGCAATCAGTTCTCTCTCTGATTATCTGAGTCGTTATTATGGGCGAAAAGTTCTGATTCTGCTCGACGAGTATGATACCCCTCTCCAGGAGGCTTATGTTAACAATTTCTGGAAAAAGCTTGTAGATTTTATGCGCGGATTGTTTAATGCAACCTTTAAGAGCAATCCGTATCTGGAACGTGGTCTTCTTACCGGAATCACCAGAGTCAGTAAAGAATCTATCTTTTCCGATTTGAATAATCTTACTGTCGTTACCACAACCTCTCAGAAATACAGTACTCAGTTTGGTTTTACGCAGGCCGAGGTCTTTCATGCTCTTAACGAATTTGGATTGGATTCATTGAAGGATAAGGTAAAATACTGGTATGATGGTTTTTCCTTTGGAAATCAAAAGGATATTTATAATCCCTGGTCCATTACTTGCTTTCTGGATGAAAAGAGATTTAAACCATACTGGGTCAACACCAGTTCCAATGAAATGATCACATCTCTTATCCAACAGGGAAATATCGAGACAAAAACAATAATGGAAGAACTTCTCGAAGGCAAGGAACTGGTGACCGAAATTGATGAGGAAATTATTTTTGAACAGCTCGGCCGAAAGAAAAACGCCATCTGGAGTCTTATGCTTGCAAGCGGATATTTGAAAGTAGTAAGTGTAGAGATAGATGACCACACTGATCGTTTTTCTTATCATTTGTCTATCACAAACCGCGAAGTCCGAATGATGTTTGAGAAAATCTGACCGCCCTGAGCGTTTTTATCATGGATTTGTATTGGGATTGATTGTAGAACTGATGGGAAGATATCATATCTCTTCTAACCGCAAAAGTGGTTATGGACGTTATGATGTCATGCTTGAACCCGTCAATGACACTGATCCTGCATTTATTTTCGAATTCAAGGTTTGTGAAGAAAGCGAGAAAACTCTGGAAGATACCGTCGCAGCTGCCAGGAAACAGATTCAGGATAAACAATACTCGAATGAATTAGTATCCCGCGGAATCCGCCCTGACAGGATACGCTGCTACGGTTTTGCATTTCAGGAAAAGAAAATATTAATTGGATAAGTTAATCTCAAATTTTCGTAGATTACATATTTATCACGATTTCAGTGATCAGTTTTTTAAATGATTTCGCCACACGATTAGCTATCTCCTGGACCTCTTTGTGGTTAAGTTCTTGTTTGGAAATTCCTGCTGCCATATTTGTAATACAGGAAATCCCACAGATTTCAAGCCCCATATGACGGGCAGCCATAGCTTCACATGCTGTGCTCATTCCTACAGCATCTCCTCCCCATCTTTGTGCCAGTCTTACTTCAGCAGGAGTTTCATAATTAGGTCCGGTAAACTGAACATAAACACCTTCCTGAATCTTAATTCCGCATTTGTCTGCGCATTTTCTGATCACTTCCTGCAAACGATGACTGTATACTTCGCTCATATCCGGAAATCTTACTCCAAGCTCTTCAAGATTTTCTCCTATCAGCGGACTCGGTATACCTGTTGTAATATGATCCGTGATCATCATAAAATCACCCGGTCTGAACTCTGGATTTGCACCGCCTGCAGCATTTGTCAGAATAAGTTTTTTTGCCCCCATCATTCCCATCAGTCTTGTAGGAAGTACAACATCTGTCATTGGATAGCCTTCATAATAATGAACTCTTCCCTGCATGATCACTACCGGAACTTCTCCAACATATCCAAACACAAATCTTCCCTTATGGCCTGCAACTGTTGAAGTCGGAAATCCTTCAATATCCGTATAATCGATAGTTGTTTCAATTTTAATCTCATCTGCATAATCACCGAGCCCGGATCCCAGGATCAGTGCTACTTCCGGTTTAAAATCTGTTTTTTGTCGTACACTTGCAAGGCAAGTCTCCAGTTTCTTATATATTTTATTCATCTACGACCAAATCTCCTTAACTTTTTATCTCTCTGCTGACATTATTACATTAATTCCTCTAAAATAGAATGTCCTATGGTTCCTTCCGGCATTTTCACGCCAAAATTATCTGCTACAGAAGCTCCGATCACTGCAAAAGTATTTTCGTTTTTGATCTCGCCTCCATGTTCCATTCTTCTGGAGTAAGCAATAAATGGTACATGTTCTCTGGTATGATCAGTTCCTGTATAAGTTGGATCGTTTCCATGATCTGCTGTAAGGATAAGCAGATCATTTTCCCTCAGTTCTTCTAAGAGAACACCCAGATTTTTATCAAATTTTTCTATTTCTTTTCCATATCCTTCTACGTTTCTTCTGTGTCCCCATAATGCATCAAAATCTACAAGATTGACAAAGCATAAGCCTCTGAAATCTTTCTTACAGATTTCGATGGTCTGCTCCATCCCATGTACAGAGCTGTCTGAATGATAAGTTTCCGTAATTCCCTCTCCACAGAAAATATCATTGATCTTTCCTACTCCGATCACATCAAACCCATTATCTTTAAGCACATTTAAAGTTGTAAGACCTGATGGCTTCAAAGCATAATCATGACGGTTACTCGTACGTTTAAATTCACCTTTTTTCTTTCCGACATAAGGTCTTGCGATAACTCTTCCAACTCTCCACTCATCCTTCATCGTAATCTCTCTGGCAATTTCACAGCAGCGATACAAGTTCTGAAGATCAAAAGTTTCCTCATTTCCACAGATCTGAAGTACTGAATCTGCAGATGTATATACGATCATTGCTCCAGTCTTAATCTCCTCTTCACCCAGTTCCTCAATGATTTCTGTTCCACTTGCACTCTTGTTTCCAATAACTCTCTTACCGCACTGTTTTTCCAATTCATCGATCAGATCCTGTGGAAATCCTGTTTCTGTAAAAGTTTTGAATGGCTTCTCTGTTTTGATTCCCATCATTTCCCAGTGACCTGTCATGGTATCCTTGCCATTGCTCGCTTCGCTTAAACACATATAACGACCTGCCGGATGCTTCACACCAGACATATTCCCGGCTGGATGAAGATTCAGCATTCCCAGTTTTACAAGATTCGGAATTTCAAGAGAACCCATTTTCTCAAGAATGTGTCCAAAAGTATTAACTCCGGTGTCACCAAAATTTGCTGAATCCGGCATTGCCCCGATTCCCAGAGAATCAAGTACGATTACAAAAATTCTGTCATAATTTTTCATATTTTTACTCCATCTCTTTATATTTTGTTATATAAACTCCGGTACAGCCTTTCTTTTACAGCATCTGCTGCAAAGGCCGTATCTACTGCATTTTTCATCAGAAGCAGGACCTCCTCATCCCGGATTCCGTATTGTTTTTGAACAAATTCCAGTTCTTTTGTTAATGTTGTATTACTGACTGTTCGATTATCCGTATTTATCGTAACCTTTAATCCTGCATCCAGAAATTCCCTGAGAGGATATTCTGAAGCACACTGTACAGCCTTTGTCTGGAGATTACTGATCGGACACATCTCAATACCAGTTTCTCTGGCTGCCAGTTCTTGCTGAAGTGCCTTGTTTCCTCTCATTGCAATTCCATGTCCAATCCTGCCTGCTCCGGCTTCTATTGCATCTATGATATTCTGTGCATTTCCACATTCGCCTGCATGGATTGTAAATGGCATTCCTATTTTATGTGCATTCTGAAACAGATTCATAAACTCAGTCATTGGATAAGATGCTTCCGCACCTGCAAGATCTGCTGCACAGACTCCGCATCCTAAGTATTCACGTGCTATCAATATCATTCGGCTGTTGTCTTCTTCGCTGTGATGCCTCATAGCACAGGTAATCACACCAAATTCTATTCCAAAATCATCTCTGCCCCGCTCAAGCCCTTTAAGCAATGCTTCAATAACTTTTTTACAATCCATCTCTTCTGTCACTGACAGCAGCGGAGCGAAACGGATTTCTGCATAACAGACATTCTCCCTGCTCATGCCTCTTAGCACATCGTATCCTGCTTCTTCCAGTCCTGTTTCATCCATTATACATTGTCCAGGCAATGTGAACTTTTCCAGATATTCTGCCAGACTACTGCAGTCATCTGACACGCTCAACTCTTTCTGACTGACTTCTCGTCCCAGCCGTTTTTCTATAAATTCACGACTGAGTGAACCATCCAGATGGCAGTGCAATTCTATTTTGGGTAATGTGATCAGTTCTTCCTGCGTCATAATACTCTCTCCATTTCATTTTTCGTATGACAATCAGCTCGTATACTGTTCTTTATGCAAGATTCTGCGGTCCGAAACCTAACGGAAGCAGTTCTTTCAGTGTATAGACATCATAATGCTCCGGATCCAAAGCCAGAATAATTTTGAACGTCTCTGGATCACAAAATTCCATCATTACCTGACGACATACACCACACGGTGCTGCGTATTCAGTCAGGATTCCATCCTTTCCGCCTACAATACAGATTGCATCAAACTCTTTTATTCCTTCGCTTACAGCTTTAAAAAAAGCAGTTCTCTCAGCACAATTGGTAGGTGTATACGCTGCATTCTCAATATTACACCCTGTGTAGATTTCTCCATTCTTTGCAATCAGTGCTGCACCAACCTTAAAACCCGAATATGGTGCATACGAAAACTTCAACTGTTCAATCGCTGTTTTTATCAGTTTATCAATTATAGATTCGTCCAGATTCTGCATAACCTGCCACCTCCATTATCACAATCTGCATATTCATGGTTTTTATTTTTCTTTATCTTCTCTGATCATTTTTCTGATTGCTTCCACAGCTACCTGAATAGCCATATCTGTATCACGAACTACCGGATTCTCCAGGCCAAGTTTTTCTCTTTCCTGATTTGCGATTACCAGAAAACAGGCTCCTGCTCTTACACGAAGTTTACCTGCAACTATAAAAAGAGCTGCAGATTCCATCTCTGATGCCAGGCATCCCATTTTCTTCCATGCTTCCCATTTATTGATCAGTTCATATCCTGCCGGCATCGCTTCCGGTTCATGCTGTCCGTAAAATGCATCCTTGCTCTGTACAACCCCTGTATGACATGAGAGGCCCTTCTCTTTTGCTGCGTATACAAGCGCATTTGTTACATCAAGATTAGCTACTGCAGGATATTCTATCGGTGCATATTCTTTACTGGTTCCTTCCATACGGATTGCACCTGTGGCAATCACTACATCACCGCTCTTTACTTCTGTCTGCATTCCACCGCAGGTACCGATTCTCACGAATGTATCTGCACCGCAGCGATAAAGTTCTTCCATAGCAATAGATGCTGATGGACCGCCGATTCCGGTTGATGTTACACTGACTTTTACCCCATCAAGGGTTCCTGTGTATGTAACATATTCTCTGTTATCTGCAATCAGAACCGGATCATCAAAATACTGAGCGATCTTTGCGCATCTCTTAGGATCTCCCGGCAAGAGTACATAGCGTCCTACTTCACCTTTTGCTACCTGAATATGATACTGTCTGCTTTCATCTTCTGAATAATTTTTCATGATCCTTCCATCCTCCTTCTTTCAGTGAATTTAATCTTATACATATAATACATGATGCAATAAAAATGAACAATACTAAAGAAACCCGAGGCCTGCCGCCTCGGGTTTTTGTTGCTGTTCACTCAGTTTTTTCTTAAACATATCTCTTACAGATACTGGCTGAATTCTACTTTTTCTTTATTTGGTCCTTCGATCGTAAAGAATTTTACTCCATTCTCCCAGAATGGCAGGAAATGGATTGTATCCTGTGTGCTGTTTAATCCTTCCTGGTTGATGAGTTCATAAGTCTTTTCGATATCTTTTACATCAAGTGCAATGTGATCGATTGCTCCTGATTTCATGGTTGCGTCCTTGCTCTCATATGTCTCGATCACAAGGGAACCAAATTTTAAGAAGACAACTCTGTCGCCATCGTTTACAGTCTCAAATGCAATTTCAAATCCGAGTTTTCCATAAAATGCGATTGTTTCTTCCATGTTCTTGGTAGGTACCCCAATGTGCTGAAGTCCGTTTATCTGTTCTTTTAAACTCATGTAACTGTACCATCCTTTCCATTTCTCATACTTTCTGTTCCCGGAACTATTCGTCCAATCCAGATGTTTTGCTACTATTATTCTAATACAGTTTTTCCAAATTCACAATTATATTATGCAAACAGGCTGAGTACGATTGCGCAGATCAACCCTGTAAATCCGATGATTGTTTCCATCATTGTCCATGATTTCAGCGTTGTTTTTTCATCTATTTCAAGTAATGAACATACCAGCCAGAATCCTGAATCATTCACATGGCTGAATGCGGTTGCACCGCCATTGATCGCGCACACCATTGCAGCAAGATAAACAGGAGATAATTCAGCTACTCCCGGCATTGCAGCCATGATTCCTGCAGCCATTGTCATTGCAACAACTGCTGCTCCGACTGATGCACGAATCAGTGCAGCGATCAGAAAAGCTACAATAACAAGCGGCAGTCCGCTTTTCTCAAGTGCAGGTCCGATGATTTCTCCCATGCCGCAGTCCTGCAGTACCCATCGGATGATTCCTCCGCCTGTTATAACCAGAAGGATCTGACCTGTCGGACGTAAGGAACGATCCAGGATCTTTTTGAGCTGTTCCCCATCATATCCCTGTTTCTTACCCAGAAAATACATGGCAAATAACACTGCAATGACCAGCGCCACAAAAGGAGTTCCCAAAAATTCAAGTACCGGACGCAAAGCATCAATCCCTGGAATATATACAGAAACCGTATTAAGTAAAATCAACACCAGTGGTACAAGAATGATACCTAACACAGTCGAAAACTTTGGAAGATTAGCTTCATCTGCATCTCTGACTTCTGAAACATTGGTCGGAAGTCCTACATTGATCTTACTGCCAATAAATTTCGACCACAGAATTCCTGCAAAAATCAGTGATAAGATACCTACCGGAACACCAACTGCGATCATAATTCCAAGATCCACATTCAGCATATTTGCAACCAGTACTGATCCTGCTGATGGCGGGATAAATGCAAATCCTGTAGCCAAACCGGCAAGAAGCGGAATCACATAATACAATGTGGATTTCTTTGTTTTCTTTGCAAGACCAAATGCAAGTGGAATCAGAATCACGACTCCCGCTTCAAAGAATACCGTCGTACCTACTACCAGGCCTGTGATTCCAAGAGCTATCCCGGCTTTTTTCTCTCCAAATTTGTTTACAAGTGTCTGTGCAACACACTGTGCACCTCCGGATACTTCCAGAATTCCTCCAAATAAAGATCCAAGACCGATCAACAACACGATTCCCTGCAAAGTCTCTCCTGCACCTTTTTGAACTGTGTTTACCAGCGTTGGAACCGGCATTCCGGCTCCAAGTCCGATAACCAGCGCTGAGATCAGCAGTGATAATACTGGATGGATCTTAATTTTAATGATCAGCAGTAATAAGAGAATAATTCCCACTGCCGCTGCTATCAACAGCCTTGTCGGCTCTGCCGCAAATACCGCTTCTGTCATTTTCCTTTTCCTCCGCTATTTTTTTTGGATCATTTTTCTATCAGTGAACATATTTGTGAATCGTCTCTTTTACAGCTCCTGGTCCTGCGATCATCTCACGGAACATATCTTCAATCTTTTCTCCAACACCATCTTTATAAAGATCTGTAAAGAATAAACGTTCATTAGAAAGGATTGGTTTCAGCTGGTCTTTAAATGTTTCCGGCTGTCCCACAACAATATCTTTGAACTGCTCCTGGATTTCTTCGTTCATCGGATCCGGTGCAAGTTCGAATTTATTGCCCTCATCATCAACACCAAGCATATATCTGAGCCATCCTGCGATTCCCAGTGGGATGGCTGTCAATCTGGAAGCATCTCCAAACTTCTTTACATACGCTTTTACAGTTTCTCCAAAACGAATGCCAACCATCTGTGATACATCAACTGCCAGACGAAGATTAGTGTCTCCCAGATATTCATTTGGGAAACGGTCATTAAACAGTTCATCTACAAAGGCCTGTGGTGAAAGGATTCCAGGATTTGCCACGACCGGAAGACCTTCATCATAAGCCACCATGCGGGCCATCTTCATCATGTCTTCATTCGTATTCAGCATGTGCGCAAACAGATCATAACCAAGTACAACGCCAAGCGGACCTGTAGCAGAATGCACCGGGTTCAGACAAACGGTAACTTTCATTCGTTCAGACATGTTTACTGTATTTCTGTCAGCCATGTATACACCAAATCCTTTTTCCAGTGCCGGACGTCCGTTTGGAAAACTGTCTTCGATCACAAGATACTGCGGTTTTTCTGCATTTACAAATGGTGCAATATATGTTTTTTTACTTGTGATGACCGGCTGCATATCTTCCACACCCAGCTTTTCCAGATCTGCTGCAATCTGCTCACTCGGACGAGGTGTGATCTTGTCGATCATAGTCCATGGGAAAGCAACTACTTTTTCATCGCTTACGTAATTTACAAATCCATCATCTACAAAACCGGCCTTCTTCCATTCTTCTGTCATTTTCAGTACGGATTCTCGAAGTCTGGCTCCATTCTGTGAGCAATTATCCATAGAAACCAGAGCAATAGGAAATCTGCCTGCCTTATATCTCTCAAATAACATAGCTACCAGAACCGCCATGGCACCTGTTGCTTTGTCCGGGCCATTCTGAATATCAGCCTGTACAAACGGGAAGTATGTACCGTCAGCTTTCTGAAGCGCATAACCTTTCTCTGTGATTGTGAAGGAAACCATCTGCAGAGAACTGCTTCTAAAAATTTCTTTAAGACGATTCCACTGTTCAGCATCTGAAGCCTGAGCCTTTACAGCTTCTGCAAGTGATCCGAGTACTTTATAATCTCGTTTTCCATCTCCATGAAGAATAACGCTCAGGCCAAGATTATCATATGGTTTATAGATTTTATCAACTACATCATAATCGAATGTTTCCACACAGGTAAGCCCTCGGTCAAGTGCACCTTCCTCAAGAAGTCCGTCCGCAATACCGCCGATGAATACTCGGAAAATATTTCCGATTCCAAAATGTACCCATACCGGTGCTTCTTTTGCTTTTGCACTCACGCCTTCCACATCATAGCCAGGAAGCATGATTCCTGCTTTTTCCCATTCTTCGTGATTCTTGATTCCATTAACTGATAATTTCATGTTACATCCTCCTTGTTTTCATCTTATATTTCTGATCTGTCTCTTACGTTTTTGACTTACGTTTATATCTTACGTGTAAGTTAAGTATATATCTCTGTGCTTCAAAAATCTATTGACAATAATTATAATATTAAAGCTAATTTTTTATGCACTTTTACTATATTCTAATATTGATTGCTTTTTCTTCTGTGTTATACTAGAATAAATGTTGAACGTAAATTTTATCTTGCAAAGTTATCAGGAGTATCTTATGAGCGAAAAAGGATTAACAAATATCAGTCTTAAAAAAATAAACAAATCAAAAGTTTATCAATATATTTATAAGAGTAAAGTAACCTCCAAACTACAGATCGTTTCGGATCTTCAGATGGGCTTATCCACAGTCAGCCAGAATCTGAATCTGCTGGAGCAGGAAGGTTTGATCGAAAGAAACGGATATTTTGATTCAACAGGCGGAAGAAAAGCTCAGGCAATCCAGATTGTGCCTGATTTTAAAATTTCCATTGGTATCGGTATATTAAAAAATATGTTCCATCTCACTGCGGTGGATCTTTACGGAAATGCCATCTTTACAGATACTTTTTCAGTTCCATACTCTAACACACCCGCTTACTATGAGCAGATTGCGGAAACTATCCGGGAATTCACAACATCCAATCAATATGCGGAAGAAAAAGTACTTGGAATCTCAATTGCCACACAGGGCATTACATCTCCGGATCATACTACCGTAACCTATGGAACTATTATGAAAAATACCGGTATGAATCTGGAAGAATTTACCAGTCGTCTTCCTTATCCATGCTATCTGGAACATGATTCAAAATCAGCTGCTTTCCTGGAATTATGGAATCATCCAGAGCTTGACAGTGCCGTTGTTTTTCTGCTGAACCGAAATCTTGGCGGCGCGATCATTACTAATCATCAGATTCATCAGGGAAATTCTATGCACAGTGGAACCCTTGAACATATGTGTATTAATCCGGATGGTCCTCTTTGTTATTGTGGAAACCGCGGCTGTCTGGAAACCTACTGTTCTGTTGATTCTCTGGAACAGGCTGCCGGTATGACGATCAAAGAATTTTTCCCGCTTTTACGCGAAAAAAAATCCTCCCAGCTCATTCAAGTCTGGGAAGATTATCTCAATCATCTGGCTTTCGCTATGAAAAATCTGAATCTGATCGTTGATGCTCCTATTATTATCAGCGGCTACCTGGCGCCTTATTTTACTGACGAAGATCTTTCTTATCTGACAGAACATATTAATTTAGCTGCACCATTTAAACTGGACAAAGGTCAGATTCTTGTTGGCACAAACGGTCAGTACACTCCGGCTATCGGAGCTGCCCTGTACTATGTTGATCAATTTATCCATACCATATAAACAACACTCCCTCCCGACACAGCAGGAGGGAGTATTTTTTTCTTTATTTAAACCATTCTTTCATCACATCAAAGATTTTTATTAACTCATCATCTTTGATCACATACGGCACCATGGAATACATGTAGTTCAAAAACGGACGGCAAAACACGCCTCGTTCGTAGGCAAACTGCTGGAAACCTTCCAGGTATTTTGGATCACGGACTTCCACGCAGGTGCATCCACCCATGATTCGTACTTCTTTGACGCGTGGATCAGTGAACTGTTCCATCTCCTGGCGTGAGATCTGTTCGATATGATGGATCTTGCTCATATAATCTTCACGTTCAAAGATCTCAATTCCTTTTAATGCCACTGCACATGCAAGAGGATTTCCCATAAAGGTTGGTCCGTGCATCAGGGCAAGTCTGTCATCGTCGCTGTAAAAAGCATTGAATACTTTGTGGTTTGCCACCGTAACTGCATGACCGATATATCCTCCGGTCAGAGCCTTTCCAAGGACAAGGATATCCGGAAGAACCAGGTCTGCAACAAATCGGTTTCCTGTACGGCCAAATCCTGTGGCAACCTCATCAAAGATCAGAAGGACGTCATACTGGTCACACAGTTCTCTTGCACGTTTCAGGAATGAAATATCATACATCCGCATTCCGCCAGCGCCCTGCAAAAGAGGTTCTACGATAAAACAGTTCAGGCGGTCATGGTACAGTTCAAATGCCTCTTCAAGTGCAGGAATCTCTGTCGGGATATGGACAACACCTTCTTTTTTATCAAAGGCAAAGTGATAATCTTCATCATCGCCCACTTCCATTGCTTTAAAGGTGTCTCCGTGATACGCATGCTCAAGAGCCAGCACCATCGGTCTTTTACGGCCCTGGTTTGTGTTGTACTGAAGTGCCATTTTAAGAGAAACTTCTACTGCAACGCTTCCGGAATCTGAAAAGAAACAGTAATCCAGATCACCCGGAAGAAATTCCTGAAGTTTTACAGAAAGCTTTTCTACCGGTTCATGGGTAAGTCCACCAAGCATTACATGACAGAAGTGATCCGCCTGTTCCTTGATAGCTTCGGTCAGTTCCGGATGTTTATAGCCGTGGATCATACACCACCAGGATGAAATAGAATCTATCAGTTTCTGATCCTTTGTATAAAGATGCACGCCTTCTGCGTCCAAAATCTTATACGGCTCTTTCATTGTTTTCATCTGTTCATATGGATACCAAATCATTTGATCTTCACCTCATCATAAAGTGCAGCAAGTACGTCTGCATCTGTCTCAAGCTCTGTCGCATCATCCTGTACCTTTGCAATGACCGGAAGACCAGTCATATGTTCACACATAAAGATATTGTCATCTTCCATGATATTTCCCGGATGATAATGGTTAAAGATGATTCCCTTGATCGGGAGTGAACGGGCTTTCATATACTCAGCAGTCAGCACAACGCTGTTGATCGTGCCAAGTCCGGCATCTGCCACAAGAATGCTGGAAAGTTCAAATTCACGTATTACATCTTCGAGCTGTATCCTGCGCTCATCAAAGCAGAGTGGGCATAAGATTCCACCGCTGCCTTCCATTGTAATGTAATCATATTTATCTGCGGTTTCCAGAAATCCTTTTCGAACAACCTCAAGGTCTACCGGATTTCCTTCCACTCTTGAAGCCAGATGAGGAGACCATGCATTTTCATACACATACGGACACATTTCTTCAAGCGGCTGTGAAATCCCGGATGTTTTCTGAACAAAAAGAGCATCCCCCGGAATCAGGCTTCCATCCTCTCTTCGGTCATTTCCGCTCATGGCTGCTTTGTAATATGCCGGATTCTTGCCAGCCTCTGCGAGTTTTTTAACGATTAAACCAGAAATATATGTTTTACCGATATCAGTTCCTGTTCCGGTAAGGAACACTGCTTTACTCATAGTCTACACTTCCTTCCAATATTCCGGAGTTACATCTCTTCCCATATCTGCAAGCATCTTGCGGTCACTTCTGATCGTCGCACATGCGGCAGTTGTCAGCATGTTTCCGGTGATTGTTGCGGATGCTCCTGCATTAAAGGCAGTTTCGCCGTCATTGGTGAGAAGTGCGCGTCCTGCTGCAAGTCGAATATTTGCTTCCGGATTAATGTAGCGGAAGAACGCAATCGTACGAAGAATATCTGCTTCAGAAAGTCGAGGAAGATTTTCAAGCGGAGTTCCCGGAATCGGCATCAGCGCATTGATCGGAATAGAATCAATTCCAAGCTCAGCAAGACTGATGGCCATATCAAGACGGTCCTCCCAGGTCTCACCCATTCCAATGATGCCTCCTGAACATGCGCACATTCCTTCAGCCTTAACTTTCTTTAAGGTTTCGATCTTCATATCATATGTATGGGTTGTACATATATTCGGGAAATTTCTGCGTGAAGTCTCAATATTGTGATGATAGCTGGTCACGCCTGCTTCATGAAGACGATGAAGCTGTTCAGCTGAAAGGAAGCCCATGGATGCACAAAGATCGATTTTGCATTCTCTCTTCATTGTCTCATAAGCATGGATAGCCTGGTCAAATTCTTTTCCGGTTAAGGCTCTGCCGGCTGTTACAATGGCAAAACGGTTTACACCTTCTGCCTCATTCATCTTACAGGCTTCCAGGATTTTTTCTTCCGGAAGAAAATCGTAAACTTCGCAGGAAGTATGATTATGTGCTGACTGTGCACAATATTTACAGTCCTCCGGGCATCTGCCGCTTCGACCATTAATGATGGAACAAAGATCTACTTTGTCACCGATACAAGCTTCACGGATGCGGTCTGCACCCTCGCATAATTCATCCAGATCACAGGTAAGGAAGAAAGAAAGATCATCCTCTCTTGTGATTCTGCGTCCGTCGATAATTTCCTGAGCTAAGGTAAGTGGGTTCATTTTGCGGTTTCCTCCGATACTGATGAGATGATAGGTTTAGGGTCTGTAAGGTACTGCATTACAACTGGTCGGATACGTTTGGCAACAACTGCTCCAAGAATACTCAGTGCAATGTCTCCAGGCACTGCTAAAAGGAAGCAGTAAAGGATGAGCGGCCAGATTCCAATCGGTGTGTTGATCACATAATTACAGATAATATAGTAATAGATCATTCCACAGGCATAGACAACCATAAGTCCTGCCAGGTTTGCAAGCAGATAACGAAATACTGTCTTTTTCTTAAGATGCTCTGCAATACGTCCAGTCACGTAAGTTCCCAGACAGAATCCAATGATATATCCAAAGCTTGGCTTAAATACATACCATAATCCGCCACCTTCGGTAAAGATTGGTAATCCTGCCAATCCTAAAATCATATAAGCAACTACTGAAATTGTTCCTCTTTTTGCTCCAAGAAGCAAACCTGCAAGCATAGTAAACAGGTACTGAAGTGTAAAAGGAACTACCGGTACAGGAACCTTAATAAATGCACCTGCTGCGATCAGGGCTGTAAAAAGACCGCAATAGATCAAACTCTTTGTTTTTGTCATTTGTAAACCTCCATATGTCTTATGGTTTACAATTTTAAAATAAAGAAGAGTGATTGTCAACCCTAATTGCTGTTTGGTTTATATTTAAAACAATTCATACAAAACAAGACGCCTGTCTTCGTTTTCCCGAAAGACAAGCGCCTCTTCTTATAAACTCATTATAATATTTTTTTATTAGAACTGATCTTTTAGATCTCAGCCAGTTTTAAGAGATCCGGAATCTTGGATTCCCAGCCAAGTGCCATGATATGCACACCCTGACAGTATGGCTTGCACTCTTTGATAATACGTGCAGCAATCTCAACACCAGTGATACCTGCTTTTGTTTTTTCTTTGTCAGCTTTCAGTTCTTCGATCATTTCATCCGGAACATGGATACCAGCAACGTTATTGTTCATGAATCTTACCATTCCAACAGATTTTGGAATGATGATACCAACCTGTACCGGTTTTCCGAACTGTTTTGCTTTTTCCATGAATTTGATGAATTTCTCTGGCTCAAATACAGCCTGTGTCTGGAAGTA
>NZ_CAKROJ010000031.1 GCF_934372025.1 uncultured Blautia sp. | reverse complement strand
GAAGATCCTCGCTTTGAGTCAGTGGCACTGACTTTAAGTGTGGGTGGTGAGAATATTATAGATGATGAAACCTTTGACCAGGCTGCTTTTTTAAAAAAGGTTGCAGAATGTCCGGAATGTCCGAAGTCAGCGTGTCCGTCTCCGGAGCGTTATATGAGAGCATTTGACTGTGAAGCAGATCATGTTTATGCAGTGACACTTTCTGCCGAACTGAGTGGATCTTATAACAGTGCTGTGTTAGGAAAAAGCCTTCTTCAGGAAGAGTGTTCTGACAAGCAGATTTATGTATTTAATTCGAAGTCAGCTTCAATCGGACAGTCTCTGATTGCTTTGAAAATCCAGGAATTTGAGGAAGCGGGATACACTTTTGAACAGGTGATCGAAAATGTAGAAGCATATATTGCTGAACAGCACACATTTTTTGTGCTGGATAATCTGGAGACATTACGCAAAAATGGAAGACTTAGTAAAGTAAAAGCACTTGTTGCAAGTGCACTCAAGATTAAGCCGGTCATGGGTTCTACAGATGAAGGAGCTATCTGTCAGCTGGATCAGGCGCGTGGAATGAATAAGGCGCTTGTTAAGATGGCACAGAATATTGTTGAAAGAACCAAAGACAGTGAAAAGAAGGTGCTTGCTATTTCACACTGCAACTGCAGAGAAAGAGCAGTTCTTCTTAAAAATGCACTGGAAGAGAGAATGCCGACAAAAAGAGTGATCATTCTTGATACAGCTGGTGTGAGCAGTATGTATGCAAACGATGGAGGCGTGATCGTAGCTGTATAAACTCTTTCCTTTTGAAACAGAGTATGCTATAATAGCAGAAACATAAGCTTATACAACAAAAGGAGATTCACAGGATGAGCCAGAAAAAAGTGGACAGCTATAAAACAAGTAAATTTAATCGTTCCAAAACATCCAGAAAAGAAAAACTGATTGATAAACTTGAAATTCTTGCATGGATCGTTATTTGCGTGGCAATGGTTGGATGGATTGGATTTTCTGCATACGCAAAAGTTACTGCGAAACAGGAAACGGTTGTAACTGAAACAGTTATGGATACTTCGGCAATTGATAACTATGTTTCAGGACTTTCATCTGATGCGCAGTAAGCTGCAAAATGAGTAAATAAAAAACCCCGGTTGAACCGGGGTTTTTTGTTTTTAATGGTTATGAAAGGTTATAAAACCTTGAAGTCTCAGAATTATAATTTTGTAACGTTAGCAGCCTGCATTCCGCGAGCGCCTTCTGTTAAATCATAAGTTACGGCCTGTCCTTCATCCAGGGATTTGAATCCTTCACCATTGATTGCAGAAAAATGAACGAATACATCTGCTCCGTCTTCTCCTGTGATAAAACCATAGCCTTTTTCTGCGTTGAACCATTTTACAGTTCCTTTGTTCATGATGTTACCTCCATAAAAAATAAAAAGTTAAATGTCCATCTGACGAAAAAAATCACCAGATTTTAGAGACTATATCGTGGGTAATATATAATCTCTAAAAACTAGTGATTTTATATTAAAGATTCTATTCGTCTATATGTAGGATTATATCTCCCGCTTTGAAAAATGTCAAGTTGAATATATAAAAAACACTTTATTAAATCGTCCGTTTCGTGTATGATATTGGTGATAGTGTATAGTTAAATAATAATAAAAAATATATATTCCAGGAGGATAAAGTTATGATTAACAAGCTTATCGAAAAAATTCGCAAGACCAATGCTCCGATTGTTGTAGGTCTGGATCCGATGCTGAATTACATACCGAAACATATTCAGGAAAAAGCATTTGCGGAATTCGGAGAGACTCTGGAAGGCGCCGCAGAAGCTATCTGGCAGTTTAATAAAGGAATCGTTGATGCAACTCATGACCTGATTCCGGCAGTAAAACCGCAGATCGCAATGTATGAGCAGTTTGGCATTCCGGGGCTGCAGGCATACAAAAAAACTGTTGATTACTGTAAGTCAAAAGACCTTGTTGTTATTGGAGATATCAAACGTGGTGATATCGGTTCAACATCAGCAGCATATGCAGTAGGACATCTGGGACATGTTCAGGTTGGAAGCAAGAAATATGCCGGATTTGATGAAGATTTTGCAACAGTCAATCCATATCTTGGATCTGACGGTGTAAAACCTTTTATCGAAGTATGTAAAGAAGAAAACAAAGGTCTGTTCATTCTTGTAAAAACTTCAAATCCTTCCAGCGGCGAATTCCAGGATCGTATTATCGACGGTCGTCCGCTGTATGAGTGGGTTGGTGAAAAAGTTGCTGAATGGGGCGAAGAACATATGGGCAAAGAATACAGCTATATTGGAGCTGTTGTCGGAGCTACCTATCCGGAAATGGGTAAAGTTCTTCGTAAACTGATGCCGAAAACATTTATCCTTGTACCGGGATATGGCGCACAGGGTGGTAAAGGTGCAGATCTGGTTCACTTCTTTAATGAGGATGGCCTGGGTGCGATCGTTAATTCTTCCCGTGGAATCATTGCTGCTTACAAACAGGAAGCATATGCTGAATTTGGTGAACTGAATTATGCCGACGCATCCCGTAAAGCTGTAGAAGTTATGATCGAAGATATCAGTGGTGCTCTGAAGAATCGCTGATAGGGGCAGGAGGAGACAGATGAGTACAAAAACAAAAGAAATGCTGAAGGTAGTCAGTCAGGAAGTAATAGGAAAAGATGTTTACAGCCTTTGGCTTCAGACTGACAAAATCGCAGAGAATGCCCGTCCGGGACAGTTTGTTTCTTTATATACAGGAGATGGAAGCAAGCTTCTGCCAAGACCGATCAGTATCTGCGAAATTGACAGAGAAGGCGGAAAGCTTCGTCTGGTATATCGAGTAACCGGTAAGAATACTGGCACAGAGAGATTCTCTCAATTAAAACCAGGTGATTTGATAGAAACACTCGGACCTCTTGGAAATGGATTTCCACTGGAAGAAGCAGAAGGAAAAAGAGTATTTCTGATTGGCGGCGGAATCGGAATTCCGCCAATGCTGGAAACAGCAAAACAGTTAAATGCACAGAAAACAGCGGTTCTTGGTTACAGAGATGAACTGTTTTTGAATGATGAATTTGCAAAATATGCGGATGTTTATGTTGCAACTGAGGATGGCAGTGCAGGAACAAAAGGCAATGTTTTAAATGCAATCCGTGAAAAAGCGCTGGAAGCAGATGTGATTTTTGCATGTGGACCGACACCAATGCTTCGTGCACTGAAGGAATATGCGGCAGAAAATAATATTACATGCTGGATTTCCATGGAAGAGAGAATGGCATGTGGAGTCGGAGCCTGTCTTGCATGTGTATGCAAATCCAAAGAAATTGATGAGCATTCTCAGGTGCATAACAAACGTGTCTGCAAGGATGGTCCGGTATTCTTAAGTACGGAGGTGGAGTTATGATCAATACAAAAGTAACTCTTGCTGGAGTTGAGTTAAAGAATCCTGTTATGACCGCATCCGGTACCTTTGGTTCAGGAGCAGAATACAGTGAATTTGTGGATCTTAATAAACTTGGCGGCGTTGTGACCAAGGGCGTTGCAAATATTCCGTGGCCGGGAAATCCGACACCAAGAGTAACGGAAACAGCGAGTGGAATGCTGAACGCGATCGGATTACAGAATCCGGGAATTGATCTTTTTTGCAAAAGAGACATTCCATTCCTGAAACAGTATGATACAAAAATTATTGTGAATGTATGTGGAAAAAGCACAGAGGATTATTGCGAAGTGGTAGAAAGACTGGCAGATGAGCCGGTTGATCTGCTGGAAATTAATGTGTCCTGCCCGAATGTAAAAGAAGGCGGAATTGCCTTTGGACAGAATCCGCATGCACTGGAAGCAATTACAAAAGAAGTAAAAAAATACGCAAAACAGCCGATCATTATGAAACTCAGCCCGAATGTTACAGACATAACAGAGATGGCAAAAGCAGCGGAAGCCGGCGGTGCGGATATTCTTTCACTGATCAATACTCTTACCGGTATGAAGATTGATATTTACAGAAGAACCTTTGCACTGGCGAACAAAACCGGTGGAATGTCCGGTCCGGCAGTAAAACCAGTAGCAGTACGTATGGTATATCAGGTGGCGCAGGCTGTTAAGCTTCCGATCATTGGTATGGGCGGAATCGCAACAGCAGAAGATGCACTTGAATTTATCATGGCAGGCGCGACTGCTGTATCTGTAGGAACTGCAAATTTCTTTAATCCTTATGCAACTGTTGAGATCGCAGAGGGAATTGAGAAATTTATGGAGCAGCAGAAGGTTGAGGATATTAATCAGCTGATTGGTATCGTTAAATAAACAGATTTTACAATTGAATAGAGGAAATAATTTGAGTAAGCAGAAAACAAATGATATGACTGTTGGAAATCCGGTGAAACTGATCATTCAGTTTATGATACCGATGTTTCTTGGAAATATTTTTCAGCAGTTTTATAACATAGTAGATTCTATTGTTGCGGGACAGTTTATCGGAGTAGATGCACTTGCCGCGATAGGAAGTACCGGATCGCTGATGTTTTTTGTAACCGGATGGCTGAATGGCCTGAGCAGTGGATTTGCAATAATTGTTGCTCAGATGTTTGGTGCAAAAAAATATGACGATATGCGGCATTTCGTGGCAATGTCGGTTTACCTGATGGTCGGATTTGCAGCAACTATGACAGCAGGTTTTCTTGTACTGAATGTACCGATTCTCAGACTTATGAACTCACCGTCTGAATTGATGGGCGATGTGGCCGGCTATATGGGAATCATATATGCCGGTCTTCTTGTCACTGCTGCATACAATACACTTGCAGCAGTCCTCCGTGCACTGGGAGATTCAAAGTCTCCGTTATATTTCCTGATCATTTCGGCAGGAATCAATGTCGTACTCGACATTGTACTGATCCGCTTTGTGGGAATGGGTGTAGAAGGCTGTGCGTATGCGACGGTAATCGCGCAGGGAGTTTCGGCAGTATGCTGTCTTGTTTATATAAAGAAAAAATATCCGATACTGCATCTGGAAAAGAAAAACTTTGAACTGCGTAAAGGCAGTATGAGTAAACTGCTGATCCTTGGAATTCCGATGGGGCTTCAGTTTTCAATTACGGCAATTGGAACGATCATTGTGCAGAGCGCAGTTAATATTTACGGAGCCACCTATATGGCAGGTTTTTCCGCTGCAGGAAAGATTCAGAATGTCATTGGAATGGTGGCAGTTTCCATGGGCGCAACAATCGCAACATATGTCGGTCAGAACCGTGGTGCCGGACGTATGGATCGAGTGAAACTGGGAGTTAAATATTCCTGGATCATGATTCTGGTCTGGAGTGCCATTGAGATGATTCTGGTATATTTTGGCGGGAAGTATTTTACTTACCTGTTTATTAACCCGTCGCAGACGGATGTTATTGATGTATCTGTGACATATTTCCGTACAGTGTTCTGGGCATATCCGTTCCTGAGTACCATTTTTGTATTCCGAAATGCCCTGCAGGGTATGGGATACGGGCTGGTGCCAATGCTGGGCGGTGTATTCGAACTTGTTGCCAGAACTGCAATTGTTGTATTTGTAGCAGGAAAGACAACATTTGCAGGAGTCTGTCTGGCTGATCCGATGGCGTGGATCGCAGCATTGATCCCACTGATCCCGTATTATTACTATATAATGAAGAAAACAGCGTATAAGAGTAACTGTTGAGTATGAAAAGAGGAAGATTATGAAAAGAAAAGCAAGATTTTTACTTGCTGTCATGGTGGTTATGTTACTTTTGTCAGAAACGTCGTTTGTGACACAGAATGTGCTGGCTGCACAGACAACAAGCAGGAAAGCAACAAAGAAAAACGGATTTTACCAGGAGGCACCCAGGAAATTCTGTTATTATAAAAATGGGAAAAAATTAAAAAAAACATGGAAAACAATTAAAGGTAATAAGTATTATTTTGACAAAAACGGTTATGCATGCACAGGATCATGTAAAATCGGTTCGAAGTTATATCTTTTCAACGGAAAAGGAATTTTGTGTGCAGGAAAGAATTCCAGATTTGTCAAGGTCGGTGCAAATACATATTACGTAAACAAAAACGGACAGCAGAAAACCGGATGGTTCAGCGTAGGAGCGTATATATATTATGCGGATTCAAAGGGCAGAATTTCAAAAAATGCGACAGTTCAGGGGATAAAAACAGACGGAAAGGGACGCGCAAAATTATCTTCTCTGAATCTGAAAACAGAAGTAAAACTTATTCTGAAGGCCACAACTACAAGAAAAATGTCAAAAAGACAGAAATTAAGAGTGAGTTATGATTATCTGGTAAGGAACGGAGGCTTTAGCTATTCCACGGCATATTATCCTAATCTCGGAAAATCGAAGTGGTATCTGGAAACAGCAGATCGCATGTTTACTCTGAAAAAAGGAAACTGCTATGGATTTGCATGTGCATTTGCTGCACTGGCGAAAGAAATCGGATATAAACCATATCTGATGTGCGGCAGAGTACCTGGCAGCAGAGATCAGGCCAGTGACGGATATACCAGACATTGCTGGGTAATGATCGATGGAGGACATTATGATCCGGAAGGCTCTTTTGCAGGCTGGGGCGGATGTTTTGGTTCAGCAGGATTTACAGCACCATATGTGCTTCAGAAAAAGGTGTTATTTAAATACTAAAAAGAAGGAAGGAGAAAGCGTATGAAAAAGAAAAGAAAAATTTTAGTATTGACACTTCTTACACTTTGCCTGGGGATTTTTTCAATGTGCAGTGTGCAGGCAGCAGCCAAAACCAACAGTTTTGTGACAAATTCAAAAGGTGATGTGTCGTACTACAACAAAAATGGAAAGAAAGTAAAAGGTCTGGTTACAGTCAATGGTAAGAAATACTATTTCACTTCAAAGGGAATCCAGAGAACCGGATGGAGATGTGTGAATAAGAAGTATTATTTCTTCCGACAGGGAAAAGGCGCCAGCGCTTATATGCTGACATCAACGAAAGTAAACGGGATAACTCTGAAAAAGGATGGCAGTGCCTCCTATAACAAACAGAAGCTCCGTAAGCTGAAAGTTATGGTTCATGCAAGCAAAGTGGTGGATGGTATTACAAATAATAAAATGACAAAATCACAGAAATTAAGAGCCTGCTATAATAAGGCACTTTCTTTCCGATATGGCGATACCGGAACATTTTATTATAGTCGAACATGGGATGTTGATTACGCAGAAAGAATGTTTTTCAGAGGAAGAGGAAACTGCTATGCGTTTGGTGCAGCGTTTGCATACATGGCGAATGCTGTCGGATATAAAGCTTATGCGATCTCCTCAGGAGGACATGGCTGGGCAGAAATCAATGGAAAAGTGTATGACCCGAACTGGGGTAAGAGTACTGGCAAAGCAAACTGGTATTATGCTATGGATTACAAACTCAGCGGTAAGCAAAACAGACCAAATTACAAAGCAAACAGACGCTATGTAAAAGGAATCTGAGAAATTCCGGAGAGACCTTCATACATAATATCCGCTATAAGAACGGTGTGAAATATTATTGAAATAGCGTTTTGACGAGTATATAATTAAAAGAAAAAAAGAAAGGAACGAAAAAAAGATGAAAAAGAAAAGAAACCTGAGATTTTTAATGATGGCTCTGGTTCTGAGCTGCCTTGTAGCTGCAATGCTTCCTGTGGCAGCATCAGCCGCTACCCAGAAAAATGGCTGGGTAAAAGAAAAAAATGGTTATTGTTATTATGTAAAAGGTAAAAAGGTTCAGAATCAGCTCAAAAAGATCAAAGGAAAAACCTACTATCTCGGCTCTGACGGAGTGCGCAAAACCGGATGGTATACAGTCAAGACAAAAAGCAAAGGCAAGACTGTATACAAAGCAATGAACTTTAATGGCAGTGGTGCATATACAGGTAAATCACAGACTGTTAACGCACAGCTGATCAAAAAAACAGATTCCATTATCAAGAGTCTGAAAATCGGTACAGGTGCTCTGACAACAGAACAGAAAGAAGCCGCACTTAAGAAAATTTTTACTTATACGAAAAAATACGGATACGGCCGTGTTATGGGTCTGAACAACAAAACGTTCAACAAAAACAAGGTTGCTGACTGTGCTTACAAAATGATGAGTAAGAAAAAAGGAAACTGCTATTATCATGCATCTGCATTTGCAGTACTTGCAAAACGTGCGACAGGTCTTCCGGTGCGTGTGTGCTGGGGAACAAGCAGAGTATTTAATGCAAAGAAAGCGCAGGAGCATGCATGGGTAGAAATCAAACTTGCTGATGGCAGCTGGCATATTTATGATCCGAACGGTGCACGTTTCTCTTCCAGAAAAGATGTTGAAACATATGGACAGAAAGCATCTGCTTTGAAATCTGTTTACAAAGCAGCGAAAACAAGTGAATTATATCTGTAATTACAGAGGGAGTATACGATGAAAAAGTGGATAAAAATACTGGCAGTAGTATTGTGTCTGTGCTTTTTGCAGACTCCGGTGATGGAAAGTGTGACTTCGGTTACAGAAGTACAGGCTGCTGTCAAAAAAGGTCTCAAAAAGGAAAAAGGTAAATACTACTATTATTCTAAAGGTAAAAAAGTAAAAAATACCTGGAAGAGTATCAAAGTAAAAAATAAAAGGACTAAAAAGACTGTTACATACAGATATTATTTTGGTAAAAACGGAGCTGCCTATCAGGGCGGAAGCAAATGGGGAGAACCTTACCTCTCTGTCAAAACCATTAAAGGTCAGAAATATGGCTTTGATAAAAATGCCCGTATGGTAAAGGGTGATTATGTGTCCAAAGGCAGTTTCTGGTGCTTCAATTCCAAAAACGGAAGATATGATGCGAAACGTACACAGCGCCTTCGCAGCGTATCCAAAGAGCATTCAAGTGCAGCTTCACTCTTTGCACTGATCGGTAAGCCGAAGAAGAGAACAGCTGTGCCGGGATGCTACGGGGACGGACAGGAATATGAACTTGAATACACAAATTTCCGTGTAGTTACTTTTATAAGTAATGCGACACATAAGGAAACGGTCATCGAAGTAATCGCAAAATAAATGAAGAACAGGTAGAGACATCTATGGTTTTTAGTTCAATGGTGTTCCTGTGTGTTTTTTTACCGGTTGTTTTTGGCCTGCATCTGATATTGCCTGGGATGCGGGCCAAAAATATCCTGCTTGTGATTGCAAGTCTGGTTTTTTATGCATACGGTGAACCAATCTATGTAATACTGCTGATTCTGTCTGCTTTTGGCAACTATCTGTTTGCAAGACTGATAGAAGCGGCACCTGATAATAAAAAATGGCTTATGACAGCAACGGTGATATTGAATATCGGATTGCTGATCTTCTTTAAATATCTGGGATTCCTGGCAGATACTTTTAATTCCTGTACAGGTCTGAGTGTTTCAGTACCTGCTGTTAAGATGCCCATCGGAATCTCATTTTTCACGTTTCAGGCATTATCTTATGTAATCGATGTTTATCGAGGGGCGGTCGAGGCACAGAAAAATTATGGAAAAGTCCTTCTGTACATTTCATATTTTCCTCAGCTGATCGCCGGCCCGATCGTCAAGTATCATGATGTGGAACTTGAAATCAATAATCGTAAACAGACAGCAGACGAAGTTGGAAAGGGTATCCGGCGTTTTGTTGCCGGTCTCTCCAAGAAAGTTCTCATTGCAAACACAATGGGAATGGTGGCTGATAATATTTTTGGTGCAGCCGCAGTCCAGATTTCCGGTGCAGGCGCATAGCTGGGTGCGATTTCCTATATGCTTCAGATCTATTTTGATTTCAGCGGATACAGTGATATGGCGCTTGGTCTTGGCAGAATGTTTGGTTTCCATTTTAAGGAGAATTTCGATTATCCTTATGTTTCTTCGAGTATCCGGGAGTTCTGGAGAAGATGGCACATTTCTCTGTCTGGATGGTTTCGGGAATATTTGTATATTCCGTTAGGAGGAAACAGAAAAGGAAAATTCCGTACAGTTGTTAATAAGATGATCGTATTTCTGGTAACAGGTATCTGGCATGGCGCTTCTCTGAACTTTTTATTCTGGGGCGCGTATCATGGATTTTTCCTGATGCTGGAAGAATATGTTCCTTCCATCGTGAAGAAAGGCGGTCGTCTGAAGAGCATAATGCAGCACATTTATGCACTTCTTGTTGTATGTGTGGGATTTGTTTTCTTCCGGGCAGATACCATGACGCAGGGTGCAATGATCGTCCGCAGAATGTTTACCGGATTTCATATGAATGCAGGTGCGCTGAGCCTGGTAATGCAGCAGCTGACACCGGTTTATCTGCTGACACTGGTATGTGCACTGATCGCTGCTACTCCGGTTCACAGAATTCTGAGCAGGAATGAAGCATACAGCAGACTGACTTATATGTTCAGTCTGGCAGGCTTTTTGCTTTGCGTTTTGAGCCTTGCCGGTGGAACTTATAATCCGTTTATTTATTTTCGTTTTTAGGGGGAACAGGTATGAAAAAACTACAAATGCTGTATATAGCGGCATTTTTTACAGTCTGCCTGATCCCTTTAGTGGGAATGGCAGTGACAGAGCAGGAAAGTTCTTCGGAAAACAGGACTCTTGCAGAATTTCCGCAGTTCCGGTCAGAAGAAGGAATTAATGTACAGTGGCTGAATGAAGCCGGAGATTATTTTCAGGATCATTTTGCTTTTCGTAACGAACTGGTTACAGCCAATGCATTGCTTAATGGCAAAATCCTTGGAACTTCCACTGCGACTGGCGTAATACAGGGAACAGACGGATGGCTTTATTATAAGGATTCTCTGCAGGATTATCTTGGAGAGGAACTTCTGAAAGACAGGAGCCTTTATAACATTGCGCATATTCTGTCTATGATGCAGGAATATCTGACAGATAAAGGCGTGCAGTTTGTGTTTACAGTGGCACCTAATAAAAATTCACTTTATGATGCAAATATGCCTTATTATGACAGTTACAAAGTTTCTGATGACAAAAATCTTATAAATCTTCAGAAATACCTTCAGGAAGAGAATATTTCTTATGTGGATCTTTATGAAACATTTGCCAAAGAGGATGAGGTTTTATATCACAAAAGAGATTCACACTGGAATAATAAGGGCGCAGCAATGGCATCAGATATTCTGATGGCAGCACTTGAAAAAGAACATGAGCCATATACTGATGAGAACTATACAGTAAAGACAGATTTTATAGGAGATCTCGATGAGATGTTATATCCTCTTGCGACAGAAGCGGAGGATGAGATTTATTATGATCGCCAGACTACGTTTGCTTATGTGGGCGAGGTTGGCAGCAATTTTGATCCGAGAGTTACGACTGTGAATCCTGCAAAAACAGGAAGTCTTGTTATGTACAGAGATTCTTTTGGAAATGCACTGCTTCCATTTATGGCAGATGCATATGGAAAAGCCTATTTTTCCAGAGGAATCCCATATCAGCTTATGGATGTGGATACAATGGAAGCAGATACGGTTGTTGTGGAAAGAGCAGAGCGTTTTCTGCCGGAGATGGCTAAAAGTGCTCCGATAATGACTGCTCCGGAAAGAACGATCGCTGTTAAAGAAGATAAAAACGACAGAAAGGCTGTAAAAGATCTGGAAATTGTGACACAGGGAATGAACCTGAAGATCAGTGGACGGATATCGGATAAATATCTGGATACAGAATCAAGAATCTACGTGAGAGTAGACGGAAATAAGATATATGAGGCATTTCCGAATGACGTCATACTGGATGACGGAACGACTGACTGCGGAGGATTTACGTTGTATCTTCCGGCAGAATCTGTTACGACCGAAAGCCGTATGGAGATCCTTACAGGTGATGAGAAACAGGCGGATCTGATCTACAGCAAAGACTGATGAGGAGGAAAATAAAATGAGAAGAAGAATGATGGAAACGATTTTGGGTCTGGTACTTACAGTAACAGTTGTTGCAGGAACACCGGCAATGACTTTTGCAGCAGAGGATACTGCAACAGAGCAGGAAGCAGCAGGAACTGTGGAGGATTTTCAGGCTGGCGATGTAACTGTGAAAAATACAACAACTGTGAATGTGAAAACTGCTGAGATTACAGAAGCAGTAAAAAAAGCAGAAGAACCCAAAGCAGATGAGGCCGATGCAAAAGAAGCAGATGCAAAAGAAACAGACGCAAAAGAAAGCACAACAGAAGAAAAAATCAACAATCTTGTGCTTGCTATGGAAGACGGAACAGAACATACTTTTGAAGATGTAAAGCCGGAAGAGTGGAAAGAGCCATCTTTGTATGAAGAGTACGGGATGTTTTATATCAGTTATAAGGATGCGAACGGCAAAGAACAGGAAGCAGTGGAACAGGCAGATGAGAAAGCATTTGACGCAGAAAAAACCATGTATACAACTGCAAAGGTTAATGTGCGTGTAGCTCCTTCCACAGATGCTGAGGTTGTTAAAATAGTTATACTGGGTGCTGAATTCAAAGCAACTGCTGTATGCCCGGGATGGATCAAGGTGAAAGGCGAAACAATAGAAGGATATGTTTCACATCTTTATGTGACTGAGGATAAAGAAAAAGTGGACAAACTGCTTGCTGAAAAGAAAGCAGCCGAAGAAGCAGCTGCAGCAGCAGCCGCAGCACAGGCAGCAGCAGATGCACAGGCAGCCGCAGATGCACAGGCAGCCGCAGACGCGCAGGCAGCCGCAGCAGCACAGGCAGCCGCAGCACAGCCGGTGACAGAAGTGAGCCGTCAGGCATATGATGACTGCGATGGAAGCGGACATGGATATTATGAAATTACTTATTCAGACGGAAGTGTAAGCTACGAAGAATATTAAATGACAGCAGCGGTCCGGAAGGAATCGATGGTGTTATGAAAATGCAGTGAATGATAAAAAGACTTGTCGAAACAGGAATGAAAAACCTGAGCGGCGGGTCTTTTTATTTTGTCTATAATATGATAAAATACAAAGGAATATTGATAAATAAGGATATAACTACGGAGGTTTGAATAATGGAACAGTATAAACAGGAATTTATTGAATTTATGGTTGACAGCCAGGTACTGAAATTTGGAGAATTCACACTGAAAAGTGGAAGAAAATCCCCGTTCTTTATGAATGCAGGAGGATATGTAACAGGTTCTCAGCTTAAAAAACTTGGTGAATACTATGCAAAAGCAATCCATGCAAAATATGGCGATGATTTTGATGTGCTGTTTGGACCTGCATACAAGGGAATTCCGCTCAGCGTTGTAACTGCAATTGCATTCAGTGAACTGTATGGAAAAGAAATCCGTTACTGCTCTGACCGTAAAGAGGAAAAGGATCACGGAGCTGATAAGGGAAGCTTCCTTGGAAGTAAACTGAAAGACGGAGACCGTGTAGTCATGATCGAGGATGTTACCACTTCCGGTAAATCCATGGAAGAGACTGTACCGAAGGTAAAAGGAGCAGCAGACGTGGAGATTGTTGGTCTTATGGTTTCTCTTGACCGTATGGAAGTCGGAAAAGGCGGCGTGAAATGTGCACTGGATGAAGTACATGATCTTTACGGATTTGAAACAAATGCGATCGTTACTATGGCAGAGGTTATCGAGCATCTGTATAACAAGGAATACAAAGGTCAGATCATTATTGATGATGAGCTGAAAAAGGCAATTGATGCATATTACAGTCAGTACGGAGCAAAATAAAATCTGACCTGCCGAAGAGGCGGGGCGTTATCTGTATTGTATAAGGAGGAATTGCCATGAACGAAAAAATATATAAGACTATGAGTCGGACAGGTGCATGCAGTATTGCAGTAGGAATTGTAACACTTGTAACAGGTGTTGCGGCAGGCGTGCTGATGATCGTCAGTGGAAGCAGGCTCTTAAAGAGAAAGTCTGATATTCTGATCTGAAGCCAGGACAGGGGTAGAAATTGAAAGATAGTACAAAACGTAAAATCAAATGTCTGAGCGTGCTTTTGTTTATACTGTATGTACTGCTTCTCGTTTACTTTCTCTTTTTTTCAGAAGAATACGGACGAGTGGCGACTGAAGAGCGGATGTATCGGTATAATCTGATACCGTTTGTGGAGATCAGAAGATTTTGGATATACAGAAAACAACTGGGAGTGTTTGCTGTGTTCACCAATATTTTTGGAAATGTAATCGGTTTTATTCCATATGGTTTTATCCTTCCGGTCATCGCACATAAGTGTCGAAGAGGAACTTTTATTATTACATCAGGATTTGCACTCAGCCTTTTGGTAGAAACAGTTCAGCTGTTTGCCAGAGTAGGGTGTTTTGATGTGGATGATCTGATATTGAATACATTGGGAGCAGCAATTGGCTATCTGCTTTTTGTTGGCTGTAATTATCTGAGGAGAAAACGATATGGCGAAACGATATAGATATGCGATTATAAAAAAGAAAGAGGCTGCAAAAGGGAAGCTGTCAGTGGGACTGGCGATTGCTTCCCTGCTTCTGTTTGCAGGAGCCGTCGGAGTGGCTTATGCACTGGAAGGAAAATATGGCTTTATTGTTGGCGGAATCTGCCTGTTTGCAGCACTGCTTTCAGTTTATGGATTCCTGATGGGAATCAGCAGTTTTTCAGAAGAAAAATGTACACACAGGACAAGTATTACAGGTTCTATTCTGAATGGAATCTTTATGGTAGGCTGGCTTGCCTTTTTTTTGATGGGAGTATAAGTTATGGAACGTTTGCAGAAACAGATGAAATTTATTCTGGAAGTGGACAAAGTAAAAGAAATTTTTCGTCAGACTTATCTGTCTGATGGGAGCCGCAAAGAGAATGATGCGGAACATTCCTGGCATCTGGCGCTTATGGCAGTATTATTAAAAGAATATGCAAATGAAGATGTTGATCTGTTAAAAGTAATTCCTATGGTTCTGATACATGATCTGGTGGAAATTGATGCCGGTGATACTTATGCCTATGATCAGGCAGGACTTGCTACGCAGAGAGAAAGAGAAACAAAGGCAGCAGACCGGATTTTTGGTTTGCTTCCGTCAGATCAGGCAGAAGTTTTCCGCACTCTGTGGGAAGAGTTTGAAGCGTATGAGACTGCAGAAGCAAAGTTTGCTCATGCACTGGATAACTGTCAGCCACTGTTCCTGAATGATGCTTCAGGCGGAAAGAGCTGGAAGGAGCATGGTGTACACAAAAGCCAGATATATAAAAGAAATGAGCATACCGCAGAAGGTTCCGTGGAAATATGGGAATATATGAAAACACTGGTAGATAAGCATATTCAGCTTGGAAATGTGATCGACGATTAAAATCAAACAGAAAAAAGGAGATGATGAGTTGGACGAATTGTTGAAAGAGCGTTATGAACTGGCGAAGGAAAGGATTACAGAAATATGTACTGAGACAGCAGTGCAGCCTGCATTTCTTGAATTTTTCCAGAATACAGCGGCTTTTTTTAAGAAAACAGCAGAAATACTGGAAAGAACAGAAGAGAATCTTTCTCTGGAAGAACTGCAGAAAGAAAACAGAAATCTTTATGAAGAACTGTTTCCGGAAAATTATGCACATTGTTATGGAAATCCGGCATATGCGGCAGAAAAACTCGGAGAATACGGAAAGGCATTTTCTTTCCTTTATGCAGAGATCAGAGGCATCATTGTATATGCATATGAAAAGAAATTCTGGGATTATACAGTAGCAGCAGAGCTTTTTCTGGAAGTTTATGCGGCATTTGAGGATGATGAACAGCCGTCTGTGAAGAACGTGGAGGATATGCTGCGCTCTTATGTGAATGATTACTGTCAGGATATGATAGAACAGAGAACAGCAGAAGCAGTAGACCCGGAAAATGATTTTGCAGTACGTATTGTCATGGATTCAGATCTTTCAGATCTGCGTTATCTGTACAGATATGGAGAATATGTTTCAGTGAATGAGACAGGAATTGCTGATTATCTGAACGGTCTTACACAGGAGCAGATAGACAGCATGGCCCGGACATATACGGAAGGATACAGAATCGGATTTATTAACGGAAGAAAAGATATTACGAAGAAAAAGACAGTGAATATCCGTTATAATCTGGGATTTGAACGAATGGTGCGCGCAGCAGTCCTTCAGTTCCGTGAAATGGGACTGGAGCCGGTGATTTACCGCCATGCTTCACACATCGTAAACAAACGTGGGAATTCCTGGATCGGATTTGTTGGCGGAAATCCAAATCCGCAGTATGAGTATGATCACAGACAGGATCAGGCTCTTTTTATGGACAGTGATTTTGTGCAGCGCAAACTTCGTTCCATGCAGAATGCATATGAAAAATATAAAGATCTGGCAGCCGTTCATGGCGGTCCGGCATGTATCGAAACCTTTGGTGAGGAACCGTTTGCACCGGTTTCTGTGCAGGAAGCATGGACTTTAAGTGAGGCACAGCAGAAGCTTCAGGTAGAACTGGACAATGAATCAGGACAGATCGTAAATCGCTATATCAAGGGAGACGAGAGAAGTTTTACGATCATTGCATATCCGGTGCCGGAGATTGGCAGTAATTTCGCGGAGATTTTCGCAGAAATTGTAAAAATCAACACGCTGGATTATAAATTATATGAACGTATTCAGCAGACGATCATCGAAACTCTGGATACCTGTCAGTGGGTGGAAATCAAAGGAAAAGATGATAATGAGACAGATCTGATCATTCATCTTCATGATCTGGAAGATATCAGAAAACAGACAAATTTTGAAAACTGTGTGGCAGATGTGAACATTCCGGTAGGTGAGGTATTTACTTCTCCGGTACTGGCCGGAACAGGCGGAATCCTTCATGTAAAAAAGGTTTATCTGAATGGTCTGCAGTTTAAGGATCTGAAGCTGGTATTTGACTGTGGTCAGGTGATCGATTACTCCTGCGCAAACTTTGAAACAGAGGAAGAAAACCGTGCGTATATTGAAGATAATATTCTTCATCATCATGTAAAGCTTCCAATGGGTGAGTTTGCGATCGGAACCAATACAACTGCTTATGTGGCAGCAGAGAAATATGGTATTGCCGATAAACTGCCGATCCTGATCGCAGAGAAAATGGGACCGCATTTTGCTGTGGGAGATACCTGCTACAGCTGGTCAGAGGATACACCGGTATTCAATCCGGATGGAAGAGAGATCATTGCACGTGACAATGAGATTTCAATTCTCCGTAAAGAAGATATCAGTCTGGCTTATTATGGCTGCCATACAGATATTACGATTCCATATGAAGAACTGGGCAGTATCTGTGTGATCGATGAGGAGGGGGACAAAACTTTCATTATTGAAAACAGTCGTTTTGTACTTCCGGGAACAGAAGAATTAAATCAGCCTTTTGAAAAATAAAGAGCATATTACGAGGCGGGCGGACTTTCTTATACAAAAAGAGTTTGCTCGCCAAAATATTTCTTTTCCGTAATATTGTTGACACAATTTCAGAATCTTAGTAGAATCAATCTGATGATGTAACAAAAAGACGAGGAGGCCACCAATGAAAAAAGTTGGAATTGTAATGGGAAGCGACTCAGATATGCCGGTTATGAGCAAAGCGGCGGCAATTCTTGATAAGCTTGGCGTTGAATACGAGATGAAAATTATTTCTGCACACAGAGAACCGGATGTGTTCTTTGAGTATGCAAAAACAGCAGAAGAAAAAGGATTCAAGGTGATTATTGCAGGAGCAGGAATGGCTGCACATCTTCCGGGAATGTGCGCAGCAATCTTTCCAATGCCGGTTATCGGTATTCCGATGCATACGACATCTCTTGGAGGAAGAGATTCTCTGTATTCAATCGTACAGATGCCATCCGGAATTCCTGTAGCAACAGTCGCAATCAACGGAGGTGCAAATGCAGGAATCCTTGCAGCGAAAATTCTTGCAACATCAGACCCGGAACTGCTGGACAGACTGAAAGCATATACAAAGGAACTGAAAGAACAGGTCGAGGCAAAAGATGCCAGACTTCAGGAAGTTGGATACAAAGCTTATTAAAAAGGTGGAGGAGATCAGAAGATTATGGATTACAAAAAAGCAGGTGTAGATATAGAGGCAGGCTACAAGTCAGTAGAATTAATGAAGAAGCATATTGCAAAAACCATGAGACCGGAAGTTCTTGGCGGTATCGGAGGTTTTTCAGGAGCATTCTCCATGAATGCATTCAAAGACATGGAAGAGCCGACACTGGTATCCGGTACAGACGGATGTGGAACAAAGGTAAAACTTGCCATGCTTATGGACAAGCATGATACGATCGGAATCGATGCAGTAGCTATGTGTGTAAATGATATTGCCTGTGCCGGAGCAGAACCGCTGTTTTTCCTGGATTACATCGCATGTGGAAAGAACTATCCGGAAAAAATCGCAGAGATCGTAAGTGGAGTTGCTGAAGGCTGTGTACAGTCCGGTGCTGCACTGATCGGTGGTGAAACAGCAGAGCATCCGGGACTTATGCCGGAAGATGAATACGATCTTGCCGGTTTTGCAGTTGGCGTGATCGACAAAAAAGACCTTCTTACAGGAGAAGAACTGAAACCGGGAGATGTCCTGATCGGTATGGCTTCTACAGGAGTTCACAGCAATGGATTTTCCCTTGTACGTAAAGTATTTGAGATGACCAGAGAATCTCTGGAGACTCATTATGATGAGCTTGGAACTACTCTTGGCGAAGCTCTCCTTGCACCGACAAGAATCTATGTAAAAGCACTGAAGAGCATCAAAGAAGCTGGTGTTCGTATTCATGCGTGCAGCCATATTACAGGCGGTGGATTCTATGAAAATGTTCCTCGTATGCTGAAAGAAGGAACAAGAGCGGTTATCGAGAAAGACAGTTATCCGGTACTTCCGATCTTTGATCTTCTTGCAAAGACCGGAGATATTGAAGAAAAAATGATGTACAATACCTTTAATATGGGACTTGGTATGGTACTTGCAGTAGATCCGGCTGATGTGGACAAAACAATGGAAGCAATCCGTCAGGCAGGAGATGCTCCATACGTAGTTGGACGTATTGAGGCAGGAGAAAAAGGAGTGACTTTATGCTAAAGCTTGGTGTTCTGGTATCAGGAGGCGGCACCAATCTGCAGGCGATCATGGATGCAATTGACAGCGGCGTGATCACAAATGCAGAAATTGGTCTGGTGATCAGTAATAATCCGGGCGCATATGCACTGAAACGAGCAGAAAGCCGGGGCATCCCGGCTAAGTGCATTTCTCCGAAAACTTTTGAAAACAGGGAAGAATTTCACAAAGCACTTCTCAGAGAACTTAAAGAAGCAGAAACAGATCTGATCGTACTGGCGGGATTTCTGGTGGCAATTCCTCCGATGATCGTAGAAGCTTATCCGAACAAAATCATAAACATTCATCCTTCATTAATTCCGTCTTTCTGCGGAGTTGGATTTTACGGTCTCCATGTACATGAAGGCGTGCTTGACAGAGGAGTAAAAGTGACAGGTGCGACGGTACACTTTGTGGACACCGGTACAGATACCGGACCGATCATTCTTCAGAAAGCGGTAGAAGTGCGTGAGGGAGATACCCCTGAAATTCTGCAGCGCCGTGTGATGGAAGAAGCAGAATGGAAGATCCTTCCGGAGGCAATTAATCTGATCGCAAATGACAAAGTTACTGTTCGTAATGGAAGAGTCGTTATTGAAGGAGGCAAACAGAATTCATGAAAGTATTGATCGTTGGAAGTGGCGGAAGAGAACATGCAATTGCATGGAGCGTTGCAAAAAGCCCTAAGGTAGAAAAGATTTACTGTGCGCCGGGAAATGCCGGAATTTCAGAATATGCAGAGTGTGTGGCAATTGGTGCCATGGAATTTGAAAAACTTGCTGATTTTGCTCAGGAAAAAGCAGTTGATCTGACAATTATCGGTATGGACGATCCGCTTGTTGGCGGAGTTGTTGATGTATTTGAAGCTCGTGGACTTAAAGTTTTTGGCCCGCGTAAAAATGCTGCAATTCTTGAAGGATCCAAGGCGTTTTCAAAAGACCTGATGAAAAAATATGGTATTCCGACTGCAGGATATGAGAATTTTGATGATCCGCAGAAGGCACTGGATTATTTACATACACAGGCAAAATTTCCGATCGTTCTCAAAGCAGACGGTCTTGCACTGGGCAAAGGAGTTCTGATCTGCAATACACTTGAAGAGGCTGAAGATGGTGTCAGAGAGATCATGGAAGACAAAAAATTCGGAAGTGCCGGAAATACGATGGTTATTGAAGAATTTATGACCGGTCGTGAAGTGTCTGTCCTTTCATTTGTAGATGGTAAGACAATCCGTACCATGACATCCGCACAGGATCATAAACGTGCGATGGACGGAGATAAGGGTCTGAATACAGGCGGAATGGGAACATTTTCTCCAAGTCCGTTCTATACAGAAGAAGTGGACAAATTCTGTAAAGAGCATATTTATCAGGCAACTGTAGATGCTATGGCAGCAGAAGGACGTCCGTTTGTCGGAATTATTTTCTTTGGTCTGATGCTTACGGCAGAAGGTCCGAAGGTGCTGGAATATAATGCACGATTTGGAGATCCGGAAGCACAGGTTGTACTTCCGAGAATGAAGACAGATATCATTGAGGTCATGGAAGCATGTGTAAATGGTACACTGGATCAGATAAATCTGGAATTCGAGGATAATGCGGCAGTCTGCGTTGTTCTTGCAAGTGAAGGATATCCTGTAAAATATGAAAAAGGCATTCCGATGTATGGCTTTGAGAATTTCAAAGACAAAGACGGTTATTACTGTTTCCATGCGGGAACAAAATTCCAGGATGGCCAGATCGTTACAAATGGCGGACGTGTCCTCGGAATCACTGCAAAGGGAAAAACTCTGAAAGAAGCTCGCAAAAATGCATATGATGCAACAGAATGGATTCAGTTTGCAAACAAATATATGCGTCATGATATTGGAAAGGCCATCGACGAAGCATAATAGAAATAATTACCAAAAAAATGTGCCATTTTTCTTAATATATGGTATAATTCAGATATATCATGTAGAAGCGACAATGAAAGGAAAACAAAATGGCTATTAGTGTAGAAGAAGCAGTTAAGGAACTTCAGGCAAGGGAGACAGTGTTTGTGGCATATGCACAGACAACAAGACTTCCGTATGTAACCTGTGGAGAAGAAACATATAATGATCAGGTATGGTTTTTTGCAGACGAGGAAAGCGTAAAAGAATTCGGCAAAAAGAAACTGGAAGAAAAAGTACTTCTTATGGGAATGAAATATGAGAAAAAAGATTTCCCGAAAATGTACGGACTCATGTTTGCAATTGGAGCAAACTCTGTAATATGGAATAACGGAACAGAGGAAATTGAAATCGATCTCGAAAGAATCGTAAGAAAACCGGATCTCAGTCAGGTAGAGCCGGCAAAACGTCCGCTGATCAATTCAACATTACAGCTTTCCGGAATTTATTTTATGCAGGAACTTCGCCGTCCGGTTGCAAAAGAAGAACATAAAAACCTGAGAGAACTGGAAGAAGAACTGATTGTTAACCTGAAAAAATCACAGTTTCTGGTTGCAATGGAAGTTGATAAAGAAAATCCAAAGAAAATCAACGTTCCGTATCTGAAAAATAAAGAGGGACAGATTTTACAGCCGGTATTTTCCGATGTTATGGAATATGAAAAATTTGCAAGAGGAAAGAAGTTCCGTCTTGCCAAGATTCCATTTGCAAAACTTCCGGAAATCCTGAATACTCAGGCTGAAGCAATGGTATTTAACCCATTGGGATTCAATCTTATCCTGAATAAAGAACAGTTTAAGAAAATTCTCGGTTAACAGACTGCTGTGTGAAAAAGTAAGGCAGGAAGCATCTTTTGTGTGCTTCCTGTTTTTTTTTACTTGCAAAATCCGATATATGTGCTACTATATGTATAACATGATGCCGGAATCAAATGATTTGAATCTACATGGGCATATTTTGTCTAGGTTGCTGTGAACGGAGTGAACAGTAACAGGAAAACACAACGGGAGAGTGATATGATGGTCATAGAAATAGATTTTAACAGTGATGAGGCTATATATGTGCAATTGATGAATCAGATTATAATGGGTATAGCTACGTCAAGGCTGCAGGAGGGAGATGCACTTCCATCGGTACGTCAGCTGGCGGATACAATAGGAATTAATATGCATACAGTAAATAAGGCATATTCTCTTCTCAGGCAGGAAGGTTTTGTCACGATTGACCGCAGAAAAGGTGCAATTATTGCAGTAGATGTCAATAAGATCAAAGCGCTGGAAGAAATGAAAGAAAATCTCATTGTTGCACTGGCAAGAGGCTGCTGCAGAAATGTCAGCAGAAGTGAGGTCCATGATCTGATCGATGAAATTTATGATGAATATGAAATTGACCAATAGTAAACTGACAGCAGTCCCGCAGCTTTGCGGGCAGAGAAGATAGGAGGAAAATGAACTATGCAGGATAAATTTACCAGACAGGCTGCAAATGCGTTAAAGCTGGCAAAGACCACCGCACAGTCCTGTAATCATGCATATATTGGTACAGAGCATATTCTGATCGGGCTGCTAAAAGAAAAAGAGGGAGCGGCCGGCAGAATACTGGAAGAATTTAATGTGGAAGAAGATACGCTGCTGCAGCTGATCGAGAATCTGGTTGCACCGTCTGACGTTCTGGTTGCAGAAAAAGTACCGGAATACAGTCCGAGAGCTGAGTTTCTGATCAGCCAGGCAGTTCGTGAAGCTGAAAACCAGAATGAAGAACAGGCGGGAACAGAGCATCTGCTTGTTGCGATGCTCAAAGAGACAGATTGTGTTGCAACTCGCCTTCTTTATACAATGGGCATCAATATTCAGAAACTGTATGCAGCAGTTTTGAATACAATGGGCATTGAAAATCCGGCAGAAGGTGATCTTCAGAATGCAAAGAATCAGAAAATGCAGAAAAACAGTTCTCCGACTCCAACGCTGGATCAGTACAGTCGCGATCTGACTGTGATGGCAGCAGAAGGACGTCTGGACCCTGTGGTTGGGCGCGACAGAGAGATCACACGCCTGATTCAGATACTGAGCAGAAGAAGTAAGAATAACCCATGTCTGGTCGGCGAACCAGGTGTGGGAAAGACTGCTATTGTAGAAGGTCTGGCTCAGAGAATTGTCTCAGATATGGTTCCGGAGTCTGTCAGAGGCAAGAGAGTGGTTGTGCTTGATATGTCCGGAATGGTTGCCGGAAGTAAATACAGAGGCGAATTTGAGGAGCGTATCCGTAAAGTAATAGATGAAGTACGGGCAAATCAGGGAATTCTTCTTTTTATTGATGAGCTTCATACAATCATCGGTGCAGGTGGAGCAGAAGGAGCACTGGATGCGTCTAACATTCTGAAACCTTCTCTTTCGAGAGGTGAAATTCAGCTGATCGGTGCAACAACTCTGGAAGAATATCGCAAATATATAGAAAAAGATGCAGCGCTGGAGAGAAGATTTCAGCCGGTTACGGTAGAAGAGCCAACAGAGCAGGAAGCACTGGAAATACTGAGAGGACTTCGGCCATATTATGAAAAGCATCATGGTGTAAAAATCGAAGATGAAGCTTTGGAAGCAGCAGTAAAAATGTCGGTACGTTATATTAACGATCGTTTTCTTCCGGATAAAGCAATCGATATCATTGATGAGGCAGCATCCAAAGTGCAGCTTGGCAGTTATCGTTCCGTGCCGGAAGTAGAAGAACTGGAAGAAAAAGTAAGAGAATTGCTGAATCTGAAGGAAGAAGCAATCAAATGCGCAGATCTGCTCATGGCAAAGCAGATCCAGCAGGAACAGAATGAAGCAGAGGCGCAGATCGAAAAATACAGAGCACGTGAGGAACGCCGAAATAAACGGAAAAAGCTGGTTGTAGATGATACTGCAGTGGCAGATATTGTTTCCGACTGGACAAAAATTCCGGTCAAGAGACTCACAGAAGGTGAAACGAAACGACTGGCAGCCCTGGAGAAAGAGCTGCATAAACGAGTGATTGGTCAGGAAGAGGCTGTAAAAGCGGTTGCACAGGCTGTAAAACGAGGCAGAGTGGGACTGAAGGATCCGCAGCGTCCGATTGGATCGTTTTTGTTCCTGGGTCCTACCGGTGTAGGTAAAACAGAACTTTCAAAAGCACTGGCAGAAGCAGTGTTTGGCAGTGAACAGGCAATGATCCGTGTGGATATGTCTGAATATATGGAAAAGCACAGTGTTTCCAAATTGATTGGTTCCCCTCCGGGATATGTAGGATATGATGAGGGCGGACAGCTCAGTGAAAAAGTACGAAGAAATCCATACAGTGTGCTTCTGTTTGATGAAATTGAAAAAGCACATCCGGATGTATTTAATATTTTACTTCAGGTTCTGGATGATGGTCATATCACAGATGCCCACGGCCGAAAAGTTGACTTCAAACAGACGATCATTATCATGACATCCAATGTAGGCGCACAGGCGATCATTGAGCCGAAAAAGCTTGGATTTATGTCTCAGGATGACGATAAGCGAGATTATGAAAGAATGAAATCCGGAGTGATGGAAGAAGTAAAAAGACTTTTTAAACCGGAATTTCTCAACCGAATTGATGAGATCATGGTATTCCATCCATTAAAGAAACCGGAAATCAGGAAGATTGTAAATATTCTTCTGAAGAATCTGGAGAAACGATGTGCAGATCAGCTTGGCATTCAGCTGAAAATTACGGAATCTGTCAAAGAATATCTTGCGGAATCAGGATTTGACAGCAAATATGGTGCAAGACCGCTTAGAAGAGCAATCCAGAACAAGCTGGAAGATCCGATGGCAAATGAGATCCTTGAGGGCAGAATACGAAATGGAGATACCGTAAAAATTCAGCTGCATCAGAAAAAAATCAACTTTGTTCCGGTCAGAGAAGAAAAGAACAATGAAGACAAGAATGGCGAAGACAAATCTAAAAAAGATGTTAAATCTTGATTAGGATACTGGTCAAAAAAAGTGGTAAATGTTATAATAACTTAACCGAAATATCTAGTGTGATCAGAAGATTATCACAACGTAATAAAGAGATACGAGGAGTAAAACACAACAGAAAAGTCTAGGGAGGACACAAGATCATGGCAGTAGTAAAAGAACTGATCCGTACAGAAGAAAATGGGGGTATCAGCTTTGGTAATTATGAATTACCGGCGAAATCAAAAGTATCTGATTTTCCTTATCAGGGAGATGTTTATAAAGTAAAGACATTTAATGAGATCACCAAACTGGAACGTAATGGAATGTTCGTATACGAGTCTGTACCGGGAACTGCTGTATTTTCACTGAAACAGGACGGCACCAGCATGGAATTTGAAGTAGAAGGTGCAGAAGATGCTCAGATTACTGTTGAAATGGAAGCAGATACAGAATACAGTGTTTCTATCGATGGTGAAGATGTAGGTAAAATGCAGACAAATCTTGGCGGTAAGCTTTCTTTCAGTGTTGAACTGGGAGGAGATACAGCTGTAGCAATAAAGGTTGAAAAATGCTAAAAAATAAAAAAGTTGTTTATTTTTGTCAGGAATGTGGATACGAATCATCAAAATGGATGGGGCAGTGTCCGGGATGCAGAGCATGGAATACATTTGTAGAGGAAACAGTTTCTGCGAAGAAAACATCTTCGTCAGGGAATGGTTTGCAGAGTATTTCAAGAAGAGCAGAACCAGTGGTTCTGAAGGATATCAGACTTTCAGAAGATGAAAGAAAACTGACGAAGATAGGTGAACTTGACAGAGTGCTCGGGGGCGGTATCGTCCCCGGGTCTCTGGTATTAGTGGGTGGAGATCCGGGAATAGGGAAATCCACCCTTCTTTTGCAGGTGTGCAGAAATCTTGCATTGTCGGGTAATTCTGTTCTGTATATATCAGGAGAGGAGTCACTTCGGCAGATCAAGCTTCGGGCAGAACGTATCGGTGAATTTAATGAAAATCTTCAGTTATTATGTGAAACAAATCTGGAGACGATCCGTGAAGTGATTGAGCGTAAGAAACCTGATATGGTTGTAATCGATTCGATTCAGACAATGTTTCATGAAGATATCAGTTCCGCACCGGGAAGTGTATCACAGGTAAGAGAATCTACTAATATTCTTATGCAGATTGCAAAGGGACAAGGTGTTTCTATCTTTATAGTAGGACATGTGACAAAGGAAGGAAATGTAGCCGGTCCAAGAGTGCTGGAACATATGGTTGATACCGTGCTGTATTTTGAAGGAGACCGCCATGCATCCTATCGTATTTTGCGAGCAGTTAAGAACCGGTTTGGCTCTACTAATGAAATCGGTGTATTTGAAATGCGAAATACCGGATTGGAAGAAGTAAAAAACCCTTCGGAATTTATGCTGAACGGAAAGCCAAATGGAACTTCAGGTTCGATCGTAGCATGTTCTATGGAGGGAACAAGACCAATTCTGGTCGAAATTCAGGCTCTGGTATGCCAGAGTAATTTTGGTATACCGAGACGGACTGCTGTCGGAACGGATTTTAACAGAGTTAATTTATTAATGGCAGTGCTGGAGAAAAAAGTCGGTATCCATTTGGCTGCATGTGATGCATATGTCAATATTGCGGGTGGAATGAAGATGACAGAACCTGCAATTGATCTGGGGATCTCGCTGGCTGTTGTGTCGAGCTGCAAGGATATTATCATTCCGGATTCTGTGATTGCATTTGGGGAGATTGGATTAAGCGGAGAAGTCCGAGCTGTCAGCATGGCAGGACAGCGAGTAGCAGAAGCAAAGAAGCTGGGATTTGATACTGTGATTCTGCCAGAAGTGTGCAAGGCATCTGTCGGAAAAGTTGCAGGCATTAATCTGGTGTATGTTTCCTGGATTCAGGATGCAATCCGATTTATTATGAAAAATAATTAAAAAGTGTTGACAGCTCGTTTGGAAAGTGGTATTCTAACTGAGCTGTCACGAAGAATTATTTCTTTTGAACAAACAATTTGAAAAGTTTTGAAAAAAACAAAAATAGTTGTTGACAAAGAAATAAACATGTGATAGAGTAAACAAGTCGCTTGAGAGCGGCGCACAAACATCAAGAATGCCTCGAAAAAAACTTGAAAAAAGTACTTGACAGGCACTGATGAATGTGATAAAGTAAACGAGCTGTCTGAGAGACAGCAAGTAAGAACCTTGATAACTGAACAGTGAAACACATACGATTCTCGAAAATTCGATAAGAATTTTGCCAGCGCAAAGCGCGAAGGAAACTGAGAGAAA
>NZ_CAKROJ010000030.1 GCF_934372025.1 uncultured Blautia sp. | reverse complement strand
TTTGAGGTAACAAATATTGTGGACGAGCCTACTGCTGCCGCTGCTGTACTTAAAATTTCAGACGGTGCAGTTGTCGATGTCGGCGGCGGAACAACCGGTATCAGCATTCTCAGAGATGGCAAAGTCATCTACACGGATGATGAGGCCACCGGTGGCAGTCATATGACGATGACGGTCGCAGGCCACTATCGTATTCCTTACGAAGAAGCCGAAGTATTAAAAACGACACCGGAAAAAGAAGACGAGATTTTCCCTGTTATCAAAGCCACCATTGAAAAAATGGCGTTTATTACAGAAAAATTTCTGAAAGGATACGAAGTTCCTGCAGTTTATGTGGTCGGTGGTTCTGCAAGCTTTAAAGAATTTACAACCGTATTTGAGAAGAAACTGAATCTCCCGGTTTACCGCCCGGTTCATCCGCTTCTCGTAACCCCACTTGGAATCGCATATAATTGCGAACTTCCGCCGATAACACCTAAGAAAAAACAATCATAATTTTAAACAGCCGGCACACCATATCAGGTATTTCTGATACAGTTGTGTCGGCTGTTTTTTCAAACGTCATTATTATTCTTTTTTTGAATGCAGCTGTCTGATTGTGCTTTGTACACTTTACATGGATTTACGTTCTGCAATTTCCGCCATCTTGGCTTCATTAAGACGCGTATCTCCATGCACACGGCTGTAGGAAAGATATCCGTTCATTCGGTCAATCTTTGTCAGGTTACGAGAACCACATATCGGACACACATCCATCTCCAGTTCCTGATGTCCACAATCATCACAATATGCAAGAGAAAGATTTACTCCTTCATAGTATCCCAGATCCATTGCACGACGGATCAGTGTACGGATAGCTTCTTTATTGTACCCGATCGGGTAACGTACATACTGAATCTTGCCTCCGTTACAAAGTTCCCAGAATCGTCCTTCCAGATCCTGCTTCTCGATTGGAGTCACATCCTCGGTAACATGACAGTGGAAACTGTTGCTGACATAAGGTCTGTCAGAAACGCCCTCAACAATTCCGTACATCTTACGGAACTGCTCTACCTGCAGACCACAGAGACTCTCTGCCGGTGTACCGTAGATTGCATACAGATATCCATCTTCCTGTTTAAACTGATTTACTTTATCATTGATATATTTCAGTACTTCCAGTGCAAACTGTCCGTCTTCACGGATAGACTTGCCATTGTACAGTTCCTGTAACTCATTTAATGCTGTGATACCAAAGGAAGCTGTCATCGGCTTCAGCAATTTGCCGATTTTTTCATTTGGTTTCAGATGTCCGCCATAAAAACCACCCTCGCAATATGCAAGCGGATTTGTAGATGCACGCATCTGTCCCAGATATTCATAGGTACGGATGTGCAGATTACGAATCATCTGCAGATAAAAATCCAGTACTTCATAGAAATCTCTACTCTCAGCTCTTGCCTTCGCAAGGATCATCGGAAGATGAAGACTGACTGCTCCGATATTGAATCGTCCCACAAATACCGGTGTATCTTTATCATCCGCCGGATACATTCCACCACGTTCATACCATGGACTCAAAAATGCACGGCAGCCCATCGGACTGATAACCTTGCCATACTGTTTGTACATGCTGGCAATATATCCCTTACCTGTCAGAGACAGCCAATCCGGATACATTGTCTTGGCTGAACAATCTACACCTGCTTCAAAAATATCTTCACAGGGTTTTCCCGGTCCATGAAGGTTTTCATCATACAGAAAAACAATCTTAGGGAACAATACCGGCTTCTTGTGGCCTTTTCGTCCCTGACCACCTTTGTGTACTTCCAGGAGGGAAATATTGCACATCTTTTCAAACTGACCGGTTCCCAGCCCCAGTGTAACTGTAACAAACGGATAATCTCCACGGGAAGAACCTACTGTATTAAGCTTATACTCAATACCCTGCCATCCCTGGTCAAAATCTCTGCGAACCTTATCCAGTGCATACTCAATTGCTTTTTCTTCTCTTCCGCTCCAGCTCTCATCCGCATATTTCAGGAATTCGCTGACATATTTATCATAGCTTTTCTGTGCATATGGTCCAAGAATCTTATCCACTTCCGGCACTGTAAATCCACCATACTGCTGTGCTGCTGTACTCAAAATGATGTCTCCCATGACATCAAATGCAGTATCCAGTGTCTTTGGTTCATTATACCAGACATTTCCCATCTCGAAACCGTCTTTTAATACAGATCCGACATCAAACAGACAGCAGTTCATCGTATCCAGTCGTGCTGACTGATCGTGAATATAGATGTAACCATCCTTACATGCCTGCAGTTCATTGCGGTTCATAAAAAATTTACGATAAAGCTCTTTGTTCAGCTCATTAAAAATCAGACTTCTCTTAGTTGCAACAAGTGCGCTGTCTGTGTTTGCATTACTCTTATCACCAATATAACGGATTGCCTGACTCTTTGTATATACATCATCCATCATATGGATAAAATCAAGCTTATAATTACGATAATCACGATAGCTCTTGGCAACTGCCGGATTTACACGCTCCAGTGCACCTTCTACAATATTATGCATCTCCTGGATCTCAATCTCATTCTTACCAAGAGAATCCGCATGCTCCTGTGCAAAACGACAGATAAAGTCTTTTTCTTCCTGTGAAAATTTATACAGAATACGTGCTGCTGATTTATTTACTGCTTTTACGATCTTCTGTGGATCAAATTCTTCTTTCGTTCCATCTTTCTTAATTACATAAATCATACCCTGTCTCTCCTATTTGCTGCATTTATAAGGTTCCTGCCGCCGTTTGTTTTCCTTTCAGCCACAGGACTTTCACCCTCAATACTTTTCTATATATTGTGTCGTATATGAGAGTATAGCACAATATCATGTAAAATAAAAGAGGGAATTTCATCTTTTATTGTCTGAAATCTCCCTCCAAAAACATCTGTTATAACAATATTTTTAATCTTCATTCTCTTTCATATAAATACTGTCATAATCACTCTCTTCCGACTCGACCAGGATGGTATCCCCCTCATCAAACGTCAGCAGCAATGTGTCATCTCCTTGTTTCAATGTATACTCTTCTGCATCGTCAGTATCCCAGTTAACCTCAAGAGTTACTTCATCGCTGTCTGTATAAACGGAATATTTACCAGGTTCAAACTGTACACCTGCCTGTGCAGTTCCAAAACCTGCCGCAATCGAATAATATTTATATCCGTCCTCATCCCAGCTGTAAAAATAGCTGTCTGTAGCAATATCATGATCATTCTGGCTTTCTTCTACTATATCACCCAAATCACTGATCACAGGTGACAAAGCTGCAAGAAGAACAATGATCATCCAGATTTTTCCAAACTTCGAACCCTTCCCGGATTTTTCTTTCTTCCTGCTGCTGTTCTGCGTGTTCCCGGTTGTCCCACGATTCTTCGCAACAGTCCTTGCTGTATTTCCGGCCCCCGTTATCTTACGCATTGCTTCCTGACGGACTTTTTTCTGCTGTTCCTGAATTGCCTGTCTGGATATCATCCTGCCTGATTCTCTTGCTGAACTTCTGTCGATGCTCTTTGCTTCAGCACCTCTTCCGGCCTTCTGCTGCTCCTGCATGATTCTGCGGGCTTTATCTGAAGCATGTCGATAGTGATCCCCGCGACTCTCATTCAGATGATATAGAACCTCATCATTACGATATGGCATGCCGCATGCTTTACACCTTCCATTTTCAATTGTTCCATCACATAACGGACATTTCATAGATAACACCCCTCAATCCAGTTCTATATTACTTAATATTGTATCCTTTTTGCCAAAATCTTACAAGGTTAAAATTGCAATACCTTTTTTTTCTTGTTATAATGAATCTATTAACTTTAGGAGGATTATTATGGAACAAATTAAGATTCCTGCTGGTTATCATTCAGATCTCAATCTGCATGATACACAGGTTGCAATTAAAACTGTCAAAGACTTTTTTCAGCAGACACTCGCACAGAAGCTCAACCTTCTCCGCGTATCTGCCCCAATTTTTGTCTCTCCTTCTTCTGGTCTGAACGATAATCTTAACGGTGTAGAACGTCCGGTAAGCTTTGATATCAAGGGTCAGGATGAAAATGCTGAGATCGTACATTCCCTTGCCAAATGGAAACGTTATGCACTCAAAAAATATGGCTTTGCTCATGGCGAGGGACTCTATACCGATATGGTTGCCATCCGTCGTGATGAAGACCTTGACAACATCCACTCTGTATACGTTGACCAGTGGGACTGGGAAAAAATCATTTCCAAAGAAGAACGTACCATGGAAACACTGATCAATACTGTCCGTTCTATCTACAGTGTTCTTCGTAAGACTGAAAAATACATGGCTGTACAGTATGACTATATTGAAGAGATCCTGCCAAAAGAAATTGCATTCGTTTCCACTCAGGAACTGGTAGATATGTATCCTGATCTGACCCCTAAGGAAAGAGAATACAAGATCGTCAAAGAAAAAGGTGCCGTATTCCTTATGCAGGTCGGCAAAACACTTACAAATGGCGAGCGCCACGACGGACGTGCTCCGGACTACGATGACTGGGAACTGAATGGTGACATCCTTGTTTACTATCCGGTACTGGATATTGCTCTGGAGCTTTCTTCCATGGGAATCCGTGTTGATGAAGAATCTCTTGATCTGCAGTTAACCGAAGCAGGCTGCGATGACCGCAGAGAACTTTCATTCCAGAAGGCAATTCTGAACAAAGAACTTCCGTACACGATCGGCGGTGGAATTGGCCAGTCTCGTATCTGTATGTTCTTCCTGCGCAAGGCTCATATCGGTGAGGTTCATGTATCCCTGTGGCCGGAATCCATCACCAAAGCTGCCGAAGAAGCAGGTGTAAATCTGCTGTAATTCCTCACTGCAGTTGACAATCTGCTGTAATATCAACTGCAAAACTGTTTATCTATAGTAAGATTTCACCAATTTTTAATAATTGAATTATTGACAGACGGATACCTTCATACTATCATATCAGTAGCGACTAACAATCGGTGACATGTCAGCAGCTCTCACATTGCTGCTGAACAAACGATCAGTAACAACATATATGAAAGACAGAGGTATTTACCGTGAATATTTTATTTTTTCTGACACCTAAGAGTGATGTAGCCTACATATTTGAAGATGAAACGCTGCGCCAGACAGTTGAGAAGATGGAGCATCGTAAATTTTCCTGTATTCCACTCCTGAGCATGGATGGACGCTACACGGGTACAATTTCCGAGGGAGACATTCTGTGGGGCATCAGAAGGCTTAATATCAACAGCACCGATCTGAAGGAAATGGAGAACGTCTCTATCATGGCAATTCCAAGACGTGCCACCTATAAGCCGGTACATGCAGATGCCGACATGGAGGATCTTCTGGATCGTGCGATCAACCAGAACTACGTTCCTGTAGTCGATGATCAGGGTTATTTCATCGGAATCATCACCCGTAAAGAAATCATCAAATACTGTTACAAAGAAATGAAAGAATTAAGCATTCTTCGCGAAAAAGAAGAAGCCGACTCCTGATGGAGCGGCTTCTTTTTTAATCTTTAATCCGGGATCACCGGAACTGCATCTGCCGGTATCGGGCAGACAAAACCATCTTTTGTTCTCTTTTCAAATTCTGCTCTTGCCTCATCTAAAAGCGAGGTATCTTCAATCAGGTCGATTGCTGTCGCTGCAATAACTTTTCCTGCATGGACTGCTGCTTTATGGCCGATCTCAGTGCGGTCACAGGAAACATTCTGCCAGCTGTGTCCCGGACAGCCATTCGGCCATGCAGCCACATGGATCTGAGCTGTTGGTGTCAGCCAGCTTACATCACCCACGTCAGTAGACCCTGCCTTAAAGGCATCCTTCTGATACAGCGGAGTCAGAAATCCATTCATTGCATGTCCATATTCCTTCTGCATCTTCTCTACCTGTTCTTTTACAGACTCATCATTTTCTGCTGCAACTCCAGGTACACCACTGGAATCATAAGTCTCGGCAAGTGCATCTGCATATGCATTCTCTTCTTCTGTATATTCCGGTACACCAAGCTCTTCAAAATTCTTGTAGAGAACTCTTTCCAGTGCAAAGTTGCTTACTGTATCTGCAAGACCGTCTATGAATTTCTTTTCATAAGTAGTCTCTGTCATCAGAGCTGCACCCTCGGCAATCTTATCCACACGCTTCTGAAGTTCCACTGCTTCTGCCACATGATTGGAACGAACCATATAAAGAACGCTTGCACGAGGCTGTACCACGTTCGGGCTGCATCCGCCGGCATCTGTGATCGCATAATGGATACGTGCTTTATCACTCATATGCTCACGAAGGAACTGCACACCAATATTCATAAGCTCAACTGCATCAAGAGCACTGCGTCCCTTCTCAGGAGCACCGGCGGCATGTGAAGCAATACCGGTAAATTTATACTGTGTCTGGATACAGGAATTTGAAGAGCCTGTGGCTACTTCATTTACATCTTCCGGATGCCAGGTAAGTGCCGCATCCAGTTTTTTCCAGAGACCATCACGAGCCATAAATGCTTTTGCCGCACCGCCCTCTTCTCCCGGACAGCCATAAAGGATAACTGTTCCGGATACATCATTCTGTTCCAGATATGCCTTAATTCCAAGAGCAGCTGCAAATGCACCTGCACCAAGGAGATTGTGTCCGCATCCATGTCCATTTCCACCAGCGTTTTTTTCTTTACGCTCAATAAGACCAGCTTCCTGAGAAAGTCCTGAGAGAGCATCGTACTCTGCAAGAATACCTATATATGGTCTTCCGTGTCCGTATGATGCTGCAAACGCAGTCTCAATATTGCAGGTTCCGCGTTCTACCTCAAATCCCTCTCTTTCAAGAGTTTCGCAGTAAGCTGCCGCGGATTTGAATTCCTGAAGAGAAAGCTCTGCGAATTCCCAGATCTTATCTGCAATATCAGCGACCAGACCTTTTTTATCATCAATCGTCTGCAAAGCTGAAAGTTTTTCTGCTGTCATAATAATATCCCCTTCTTTCTTGTTATTTTATAAATAATCCAGAAAAGGCAACCAGATTTTTCCGGTCGCCTCTTCATCTGTTTTATATTCTTTATAAGACTTTGGACAGGAACTCCTGAAGACGCGGGTTACTCGGATTTTCGAAGATTTCAGACGGCTTGCCATCTACAATAAGCTTTCCATCTGCCATAAACAGAACTCTGTTTCCAACTTCACGGGCAAATCCCATCTCATGTGTTACAACGACCATGGTCATTCCTTCTTTTGCCAGTTCCTTCATAACATCCAGAACCTCACCTACCATCTCAGGGTCAAGAGCAGATGTCGGCTCATCAAAGAGCATAACTTCCGGTTCCATTGCGAGCGCTCTTACGATTGCCACACGCTGTTTCTGTCCACCGGAAAGCTGGATCGGATATGCATTCGCACGGTCAGCCAGACCGACTCTGCCCAGCAGCTCCATTGCCTTCTTTTCTGCTTCTTCTTTGGACACTCCCTTTACCTTGATCGGTGCAAGAGTCATATTATCAAGAATTGTCATATGTGGGAACAGGTTAAAATGCTGGAATACCATTCCCATTTTCTGACGGAGACCGTCAATGTCGATTTTTACAGTTTTTCCTGAAGCATCTTTATATTTTTTCTTTGTGATATCCACACCATTGAAGATGATCTCACCATGAGTCGGTTCCTCAAGGAGATTCAGGCTTCGTAAGAATGTAGATTTACCGGAACCGGATGGTCCGATAACTACCATAACATCACCTTTGTTGATATCAACTGTCACACCATCCAGAGCCTTGATCGTGCCTCTGTGATAATGTTTTTTAAGGTCTCTGACCTGAATCAGACTATCGCTTGTCGCCATGGCTCATTCTCCTTTCAAAATATGCAATCAGTTTGGAGGTTGGGAAGCACAGGCAGAAATAAATGGCTGTAGCTACCAGCAACGGCTCGATGATAATAAATGTTGCACCCTTAACTGCGTTTACAGCAGACATGATATCCTGTACACCGATGGTATATGTGATTGCAGATTCCTTGATGATAACAACGAATTCATTCGCGATCGCCGGCAGAATGTTCTTGAGTGCCTGAGGAAGAATGATGTATCGCAGGTTCATAGTCTGAGAAAGTCCAAGGGAACGTGCTGCTTCTGTCTGTCCCTGATCAATAGACTGGATACCTGCTCGCATGATCTCGCAGAGATATGCTCCTGAGTTCATACCAAGTGCAACAACACCTGGGAAGAAACGGTTGAATTTAATAAATCCAAACAGCTGGAATGATGGAAGATCGATCATTCCGAACACACCATAGTAAATAATAAAAATCTGTACGATTACCGGAGTAGAACGAAGGATTTCTACATATGCAGTTGCAATAAAAGAAAGAGGGTTGAATTTAGAGAGCCATACCAGTGGTCCTCCCTCTCTCAGATGACCTTCTTTATTCACTGCCAGTGAACGGAACGGACGGATATTTGACATACGCATCAGTGCAAGAAGCAGTGCCAGTACAAAACCGATCATAACTGTGAACAGTGATAACAGGACTGTTACGAGCAGACCCTGCCAGAACAGCTGTGCGTATGGGGCAATTTTGCCAAAATTAGATAATTTAATAAAACTGTCCATAAAAACTCCTTTCTTATAATATAATACTTTAATTCGTTAAATTTATTTGCAGACAGCAACAAATTCCTCCCCTTTTTGCGGGGGAGGAATCCATCATTAAATTCTTTGTATTTCCTTCTGTATAAAATTATTCAGCGGCATCTGCTTCCGGAACTGCTCCGTTTGCATCCAGAGTTCCTTCATATTTATTGCCTGCAGCAAGTTCGTTTGCATCTGCGATAAATTTCTCCATGGAACCATCTTCAAGAGCATCTGCGATTGCTTCGTTTACTGCTTTAAGAAGAGCTTCATTTCCTTTTGAAACACCGATTGCAGATCCTTCAGCATCGTATGGTACGTCAAAGAGGATTTCAAGATCCGGATAGTTTTTCTGATAGCTCTTTGCTACATCTGTCTCAATGAATGCACCATCCATCTTACCTGTCAGAAGCTCTGTGATAATGTCTGTAACCTTTGGAAGAGATACAATGTCTGCATCCGGTGTATTCTCGTTTGCAAGATCAAGCTGGATAGAACCTGTCTGTGCTCCGATAGAGAAATCTTTGTTGTTTGCATCTTCAAGAGATTTGAACTCATCTGCTTTGTCTTTTACTGATACAAAAGACTGTCCACCTTTGTAGTAAAGATCAGAGAAGTCCATTGCGTCTTCACGTGCCGGGTCTGGTGAAAGACCAGCCATACCAAGGTCTACGTTCTTCTGTGACAGTTCGCTTAATACACCGTCAAAGTCCATCGGTACTACTTCCAGTTCCAGTCCCATCTTATCTGCGATGTATTTAGCCAAGTCCATATCAAATCCTGCAAGTGTCGGATTGCCATCTTCATCGATTGAATAAAATTCATATGGTGCGAAGTCCGGGCTTGTTGCTACTGTAAGTTTTCCATCTGTAACAGTTTCTACTTTATCATCAGCCATTGCCGGAACTGCCATGGATACTGTCATAATTGCGCCAATCATAAGTGCTGTAATTTTCTTTAAATTCATTTTCATTTCCTCCTCAATTCCTCTTCGGAATATTTATGCACTGAATTGCATATTTATTATTTGTTTTTCTTATTGTAACACACTATTTCAAAATTACAAGCACAACTTTTATTAATTAGTACACAAAAATTATGCGTTATTTTATCATTCGCTTGTTAAAACGCATAAATATACTGTTTTGACACTGCTTTCAGGAACATAAAATATTGCCGGATACATGTATTTCTCTTGAATCTGTTTTTATATTTTTCTATAATAAAAGAATAGTTTTATTTCAGATCATACTAAATCCATATTTTAAATTTTTATGCATTATACAGGAGGGCTGTTCTATGGGAATGAATCAGACACCCGCTTCTGAACGGGTACATATCAGTTTTTTTGGAAAAAGAAATGCCGGTAAATCCAGCGTCATCAACGCAGTGACCGACCAGGATCTTGCAATCGTCTCTTCTGTTATGGGAACTACAACCGATCCCGTCTACAAAACAATGGAACTTCTTCCATTAGGACCGGTCATGGTTATCGACACTCCCGGGATTGACGATGAAGGAGAACTCGGTGCACTTCGTGTCCGTAAAAGCTATCAGGTACTGAATAAGACCGATATCGCTGTCCTCGTCGTGGACAGTACTGCTGGTAAAGGTGAGGAAGAACTTGCTTTGATCCATCGTTTCCACGAAAAAGGGATTCCATATCTGGTTGTATATAATAAGATTGATCTGCTCTCCAATGAAGAAGTCAAAGATCTTGCCATGTCTGTCCGTCCAGGCGAAGTTCTGGTCAGTGCCGCTGACGGGATGAATATTCAGGAGCTGAAAGAAAAAATTGCTTCTCTGAAACCAGAGGACACGCACAAATATCCGCTGATCCAGGATCTGATTGAACCACTGGATCTGGTCATTCTGGTCGTTCCAATCGACAAGGCTGCTCCTAAAGGCCGTCTGATCCTGCCACAGCAGCAGACAATTCGTGATATTCTGGAGCGCGGTGCTCTTTCCCTTGTTGTTCGCGATACAGAACTTAAGAGTACTCTTGCTCATTTCCGTGATCAGGGTATTAAACCAAAACTTGTTGTTACCGACAGCCAGGCTTTTGCACGTGTTTCTAAAGATACTCCGGAAGATATCACTCTGACTTCGTTTTCTATTCTCTTTTCAAGATATAAAGGAGAACTTGAAACGCAGCTGGAAGGTGTTACCGCACTTTCTTCTGTTCAGAATGGAGACCGGATTCTGATTGCAGAAGGCTGTACCCATCACAGACAGTGTGATGATATCGGAACCCGCAAGCTTCCTGACTGGATCCGTAATTACACTGGCAGTGAACCAGTATTTGATTTCACTTCCGGAACAGAATTTCCAGATGATGTCTCTTCTTACAAAATGGTCATTCACTGTGGTGGCTGTATGCTGAATGAACGTGAAATGAAATACCGCATTTCCTGCTGTCAGGATCAGAATGTTCCGATTACCAACTATGGAATCCTTATCGCACAGATAACCGGCATCCTGAAACGAAGCCTCGGGCCTTTCCCGGAAATGCAGAAGCTGATCTGAATCTGGAGCAACTTTTAACATTTCTGTGCTATACAGCCTCCGTAACTTTGTGTTATATTTGTAATTGAATTGTAATTTTTTATTCTGTTTTCACAAAACTATAACAATTTTTCGTTATACTGAAAACTCTTAATAGAAAATCGGTTTGGTCGAGTTTGGCAAATCTGATTTTATCAAAAGGGAAGTAATAATATCAGGGAGATATTTGATTAAATAAGGAGGATTTTTATTATGAAATTTACAAAAATGCATGGGATCGGAAATGATTATGTTTATGTGAACTGCTTTGAAGAAACTGTAAGTAACCCGTCTGAAGTGGCAAAATTTGTCAGCGACCGACATTTTGGGATCGGTTCAGATGGGCTGATCCTGATCAAGCCATCTGATGTGGCAGACTGTGAAATGGATATGTACAACCTTGACGGCTCTCAGGGAGCCATGTGTGGAAACGGCATCCGCTGTGTTGCCAAATATGCCTATGATCATGGCATTGTGGATAAAACCAGCATTTCTGTTGCAACCAAAAGTGGTATCAAATATCTGGATCTTACACTTGGCGATGATGGAAAAGTTTCTCTCGTCAAAGTAAACATGGGCGCACCGATCCTGAATTCCAGACAGATTCCTGTCGTTTCCACCAGAGAACAGGTAATCAATGAACCCTTAAATGTAGATGGCGCTACTTATCATATCACTGCTGTTTCTATGGGAAATCCCCACGCAATTGTGTATGTGGATGAACTGAGAAATCTGGATATCGAAAAAATCGGTCCGCAGTTTGAAAACCACATTGCTTTCCCGGATCGTATCAATACTGAATTCGTCAAAGTCATTGACCGCCATACACTGCAGATGCGTGTATGGGAACGCGGTTCCGGCGAAACACTTGCCTGTGGTACCGGTGCCTGCGCTGTTGCAGTTGCATCTATCCTGAACGGACTTGTAGACGAGGACAAACCAGTCACCGTGAAACTCCTCGGCGGTGATCTTGAAATCTTCTGGAATCGCCAGGAAAATTTAGTCTATATGACCGGTCCGGCCACGACTGTGTTTGACGGCGAGATTAATCTTTAAAAAATAGCAGGATACTTCTCCTTCACATGGGAAAGATATCCTGCTATTTTGTTATTCTATGAATTTTTTAATTAAGAGAAATATTTCTCTTTTATGATTTCTACCGGCATTTCCTCACCTGTCCACAGCTTAAAGGATGCAGCTCCCTGATACAGAAGCATGTACATGCCGTTTCCGGTCTTACATCCGGCTTCTTTGGCTTCACGAAGCAGTCTTGTCTCCTGCGGATTGTAGATCACATCAAAAACAAACAGATCCTTGTGGAACATGCTGGTATCTGTGATGATCGTTCTGTCCACATTCGGAGCCATTCCTACAGAAGTACCATTTACAAGAATTGCACTTTCTGCGATAGATGCACGGAGTACTTCCGGATCAGAATAATCATGCAGAGTTACTTTGCACTCTGTACGCTCATTTAATTTGGCAACAATCTCTTCTGCTCTTCCAAAGAAGTTATCTCTTACATTAAATACATTGATCTCGGCAACTCCATCCAGTGCAGCCTGAACCAGGATAGCGGTTGCTGCTCCGCCGGCACCGAGAAGTGTCATTTTCTTTCCGATGATGTCCACACCATCTTCTTTGACTGCTCTCATAAATCCAACACCATCTGTTGTATAGGCAGTCAGAACACCATTATCATTGACGATGGTGTTGCATGCTCCGGAGATTTCAGAAGCAGGAGATACTTTGTCGGCAAGCTTGCACATGATATTCTTGCCTGGCATAGTGATATTCCATCCTCTGGCTCCCATTGTACGAAGTCCCTGAACAGCTTCCGGCATTTTATCTTCCGGTACATCAAAAGCGAGATATGTATAATCCAGGCCCAACTGATCGCATGCTTCATTATGCATTTCCGGTGAAACGCTGTGTGCGACCGGGCTTCCAAGTAAACATAATAATCCGGTGTGTCCTGTGATGTGTTTTGACATAATCCATTTTCCTTTCCACGTATCAAAATTTGGCGATTTCACTCTCGCCTGTGCATGTGGTTAATTATACACGCTTTAAAGTGATAAATCAAGGCTGTGTTTTATCATGTTTCGTCAAGTGCTAAAAAGCCTTTAAAATCAATGGTTTACGGACTTCTGAGCATTTTTTATATTTCGTCTAGTTTTATCTTTTTTCTTTCATTTGACATAAAATTTGGTATAAAATTGTCTTAAAAAAGCCACGCCCAATAATAGGGAATGGATCAAATAAATCTGGTGAATGCTCCATAAACTCAAATGTTTTTAAGTCCAAAACGCCATTCTGGCAGTTTAGCAAAAACAAATCTTTGTCAAGTTCCTCTGCATAAAAGAAGTGATGGTCTCTTGCATCTTCTATCATTGTTTTTCGATATCGCAGTTGCCCCAGTTTTGCGCAATGTTTTATAAATGACTCTTTTAATTTACTGTCAATAATTTCGGTGCAATAAATAAAGAGATTATCTGCAAGTTTTTTTGCATATTTGCTCGTTGTCATGTCGCCGGTATCCTGCTGCCATACACCATTGTTGTATATATACCATTCTCGAGCAGTTGCATCAAATCTGCACTGATCTTTAAAAATCTCGGCGAACAGCCATCCATTCCCCATGTCCGATAGTTCCATGTTGCATTCTGGTTTTATTTGTTGTAATTGTCTCAAAATACTGCTTTGAATCTTTTTTTCCATAAAATCATCTGTCTGGCTCTCATATGGCTCTCTCATCACCTTTCCTAAATTTTCATTAAACATTACACATCAAATCGAGTTGAAATTTGAAAAAGATAAAAATATAATAGCCATTATGTTATATCATGCTAATACTCCTTTTTGTGTCAAACCAGATAATGGTGTTCCATTTAGCGAAAATATTGTCTATTTGCCACTGTATAAAGATTATGCCGCCAAAATATTTGATACTTCATCTGAAATAGATATATTACAATCTTATCGTGAAATCAGCGATGCAAATTCTTTAATAGATCAAATGATGCAATACATGTTACGCGGTTACGAAATTTCATTAACTGGCACAGATTTTTATAGTAGCCTTGTCACTTCATATCAAAAAATTCATGTTCCATTGTTATCAGCTGTTACATGGTATAAAAATCATTATTATGATAAATTTATTGTTAATACTAATGATGAAGTTTACTCCTTATGCGATAGGGATATTTTGGAATTGATCAATTATAAATTTTCTTTAAAATATTGCCCTATCTGCAATGAATTATTTGTAAAACGAGATAAACGTGTAAATTTTTGCCCTAAATGTTCTGCTGACCAAAAAGCTCAAAAGCAATATAACGACCGGAAAAGAAAAAGAAATCCTATCCAGATCAAACACAAAGCCATTGTTGACATGCTCCGCAATCGTGGTGAAGATTACAATGCTTTTGTTACAGAATCCTACTACTACAGAGATTTGATCGAGGGAAAAAAAGCCTCTCCTTGCCCCAATGACTATAACTCTTCTATTCAAACTCAAAAGCAGTACGAAGAATGGCTAAAACAGAAACATCAAGAATTGACAAAAAGACCAAAAAACCGCCCGGTACATTAATTTGTACCGGGTAGTCATTTATATATGTTCCATTTTGTTCTAAGGCATGCTATACTAATCATGTTGTCCAACCGATACCCGGCAACGGGAGGAGGTGCAGTCCATATGGAAAACATCGTCATTTCTTTTCTTATCTCCTGTCTGGCGAGCATAGTCGCCTATTATGTTTGCAAATGGTTAGATGGTGATAAGTGAGACAACGCTAGCCTAGTAGTTTCTTGTCTACTATAAATAAACAAGAAGAAGCCCCCAGTATTCGCAGTACTGAGGGCTTCACTCTTTTTCGTCCACATGGACTCGTCATTTCTTTTCGCCTATGGCAATTATAGCATATGCGTTTCTGTAAATCAATATGCCTGATCTCGGTATTTTGTGAATTTCTTTGGCATTTGGTATAAATTTGGTATAAAATTCTGTTTTCTCTCAATTTATAATGTCTTGAACTGCCCTAAAATCAAGGGTTTGCGGATATTATCGAGAAATGATACACGATTTAAAGTGATAAAGCAAGCAAAACCTCATGTTTACAACAAAGTTTTCAGAATACTTAAGACCCCGTCTTCCTGATAAGACGGACATACTGCTTTTGCAGCTTTCTGCACTTCTTCTCTTGCATTTGCCACTGCATAACTGTTGCCGGCATTTTTCAGCATCTCAATATCATTGATATTATCTCCGAATGTACAGGTTTCCTCTGGAGTAATACCCAGATATTTCTGAAGAAATGCCACTGCGGAACTCTTATCTGCTCCAATCGGGGTACAGTCCATCCATTCCTTGCCGGCACAGGCCATGTTTACCTTATCCTTCCAGTGCGGCGTAAATACCGGTGCACACATCTCCTCACAATGATCAGTATGATAAATAGCAATCTTTGTGATCTGTTTATCCTCGCCAAAAGACTCCAGCAGATCCGGTATTTCCTGAATATCATATCCATAAGAATCCTTCAGCCAGTGGAACATAGGCGTGTTTGAATTTTCTGCATAACTGCCTTCCGGAGCAGACAGAAAATAATCGCATTCCGGCATTTCTTTTTTTGCCATGATTGCCATGTTCTTCCAGATTTCAATTGGAAGAGTATGTACGTTCAGAATTTTATCTAATGTACGAACTACAGTTCCACCATCAGAAATGTAAAATATTTTGTCCTTCACCGGTGCAAACAGCTGTTTTTCGCTGCAAAACTGTCTTCCGGAACATGCGACAAAATGAATTCCTTTCTCTGTCAGCTTACTGATCACATCCATATATTCCGGATTGATATCCAGAGTTCCGTCTTTTACAAGTGTTCCGTCAATATCTGATACCACAAGTTTTATCATATAAATTCTCCTCGGCTCTTGTTTATTTATCACAACAAGCATATCATCACATTTTTCCGAATAAATAGCAATGCCTGTCTCACACTTTTTACAAAATATTTATTGAAACATTACGGAGTAATTTCCTATGAAGTAAAAAAAGCCATACACCGATTATACACCAGTGCACAGCTTTTTTATCTGAATCTTAGATTCCAAGTTTTTCTTTCATATAATCTACCGGAGTATCTTTTCCAGTATAAAGCTTAATAGCAATCAAAGCCTGGAACAGCATCATGCTCATACCATTGTAAACTTTATCACATCCAGCTTCTTTTGCCTGTTTCATCATAACAGTTTCGCGTGGTGCATAAACAGTATCCGTTACGATCAGGTCTTTTTTGAAGTAAGAAGTATCCGGGATATTGGAAAGGTCTTCCAGTGGATGCATTCCTACACCTGTTGCATCGCAGAAAAGATCTGCTGCATGCATTTTTTCTTTGAGAAGATCAAGATCTCCAAGATCATTCATAGTAGCCTTGCAATTTGTATTTTTGTTGATCAGATCTACGATCTCTTCTCCACGGCTGTAAAATTTATCTTTGATATTGAAGATTTCAAGCTCAGCAATTCCGTCAAGGGCTCCACGTACAGCAATTGCAGTAGCAGCTCCGCCGGTTCCGATCAGAACCATTTTCATTCCTTTGAAATCAATGCCTTCTTCAGTAAGTCCCTGCCAGTATCCCATACCATCAGTATTATAACCTTTAAGCTTACCTGTTACTTCTCCGTTTTCATCACGCATATTTACAACTGTGTTGATCGCACCACATAATTTGGCAGCTTCGTCAACTTCGTCCAGATATTTATGAACTACAGTTTTATTCGGCATGGAAATGTTAGATCCAAGCATTTTAAGAGCACGGATACTCTGAACAGCGTCTTTAAGAGAATCATTGTCTACTTCGAATGCAAGCTGAATAACATCATCGCCGTTTTTGTCGTATGCAAGGTTGTGTGTTGTCGGTGACTGTGTATGACGGATCGGGTAAGCCATTAATCCTACTAATTCTGTATGTCCTGTAATGTTTGGCATAATATTTTCCTCTTTTCTTTTATGAATTGTGTATATTCTGATACCTACGACTTGTTCCATTGCTTCGCAATTCTCACAAGTCTACAAACTTATTCTAACGGCTCTAAATGCAGATATCCCTGAGATTCAAGTACGTTCAGGATTGCGCGTCCTTCCATAGTACCTTCCATGATACGGCGGGCACGTACGGAATCACCGATTGTGTATACATAAGTATCGGTATCCTTGAATGCTTCTTCCAGTTCCGGAAGTACTGGATTATTAGAACGCATTCCAAGGCAATTGAAGCCCAGGTCAAATTCCATATCTTTAATCTGTCCGTCTGGAAGTTTAACTGTGAATGCATTTTCTTTCACTTCCTGAAGAGCAGTGTTTACATATTCCTTCACACCATATTTGTCATGAGTCTCACGCATGGAACATTTGGTAATCGGGTCAGCAAGCATACCGATCTGAGGAAGCATATCAATGATCGTACATTCTGCTCCGCGAGGTGCAAAATATTCGATAACATCAAGTCCCACAGAACCGCCGCCAACTACAACGACTTTTTTGCCCTGACAGGCTTCATCCGGATATTTTCCTGCATTCAGATTGTTGATCATATCAAAAATTGTAGCTACGTTTCCGGCCTCAATATTCTCTTTCAGGCCTTTGATCGGCGCTACAAGCGGTACAGAACCTGTTGCATTTACAACGATATCTGGCTTGAACTGTTTTACTGTCTCAACTGTTGCTTCTGTATTAAGGAAAACATAAAGGTTTTTCAGTCTTGCAGCACGTGCTTCCAGATATTTCGGAAAATCTTTCATACGAGTCTTGCTCGGAAGATCTGAAATAAATGTGGAAAGTCCGCCGAGATGATCTTTTTTCTCCAGAACAAAAACATTGCATCCAACTTCCGCTGCTGTACATGCAGCTTCCATTCCTGCTGTACCACCACCAACTACTACAACATTGCAGTTTTTGTTAATCTTGAGTGCTTTATAAATGTCACCTTCCGGTACTGCCGGGTTAACGGTACAACGAATCGGACGATTAACTCCGATACGGTTTCCTGCACATCCGACATTACATGAAATACATTTACGAAGAAGATCCTCTTCTCCATTTTCAACTTTTTTAACCCAGTTCGGCTCTGCGATAAGTCCACGTCCCATTCCGACAATGTCCACATCACCACTCTCAAGAATTTTCTCGACTACCTCAGGATCACGATAGTTACCTGCATTGATAACCGGTTTCTTGAATTTATCCTTTACGGCTCTTGCCATGTAGGATCTCCATCCATCCGGAAGGAAGTTAGAATCGATCTGATACTGAAGAGAAGGATTCAATCCACAGGAAACATCATACATATCTATAAATTCATCAAGATATTCCAGATATTCCAGTGTGTCTTCCAGAGTGTTTCCACCCGGTACTCTCTCTTCTGCTGAAATACGAACGATGATCGGGAACCATGGTCCTACGTTCTTGCGAACCTCTTCAAGTACCATACGAGGGAAACGAAGACGGTTTTCTACAGAACCTCCAAACTCATCTGTTCTCTTATTATAATAAGGAGAGATAAACTGACTCATCAGATAAGAATGACCGCAATGGATCTCGATTGCATCAAAACCGATTGCCTGGACACGCTTTGCAGCCTCTCCGTATTTTTTAACTGTTGTAAGGATTTCTTCTTTTGTCATCGGACGCGGAACTTCTCCGCCTGCCTTAGTCGGAATATTTGAAGAAGAAACGGTTTCCATTCCGGTTCTTGCGGAAGAAGCAGATGCTCCGGCATGGTTTACCTGAATGGCTACAGTAGCACCACTCTTATGAAGGTTTTCTACCAGCTGATAGTAACGTGGCATAAAGCTGTCATGATCGATACGGATCTGGCTTGTTCCATTGGAGCCTGCCGGATATTCAACATTAGCATTTTCAAGAATGATAAGACCTGTGCCACCTTTTGCACGAAGAGAATAATAATTCATATGACGGTTGCTCATCTCTCCGCTTGTCTCACCGTAATTGGTTCCCATCGGGGTCATTGCAATACGGTTTTTGATTGTTGTTCTTTTAATTGTAATTGGTTCAAAAATCTTTGGGTAATCACGCTTCATGAAATAATCTCCTGTTCAATATGGTATTCATTACATGATTGGCAATTCTCTTTGTTTGTGACACAATTATCATAACTCTTTGTATTAAAAATTAACAATATCTTTCAGATAGATTTTTGATACATTTTCGGTATCATTCGCGTTGTCCTCCTGCTGTCTTTTCATATAAGTAATAAAACGTTCCACAGCCGGAAGACGATATCTGTCCTTCATCCAGAACATAAACACCTGTCGATAGATGTGAAGATCTTTCAGTCTGTGGATATTGATTCCTGCTGAATTCTCCAGAATGTCCGTACGTGGCATAAGTGCTATTCCAAAATTTTCCCGAACCAGTGATACAATAGAATACTCATCCGGACATTCCACGATCATATTGGGATCAATCTGATACTTTCTATATAAATGCTTTGCATAGGTTCCCATCCAGGATTCCTTTTCATATCCGATCACAGGATAATGATCCAGCGCTGTAAGCGGCACTTCATCGATTCCGGAGAGAGGATGATTTTCAGGTGTGATGATCACCAGCTCCTGCGCACTGATTGGAAAAAACTCCATATCGTCACGCTTCAGATAACCGCCAAAACCAACGTCCAATTCACCGCTTTTTACCTTATCTGCAATCGCCGGAGTATGATTCTGCCAGAAATTAAAGACTACATTTTTATTTTCTTCTTTATTCAGAAATTCTCTTACATTATGTGGAATATAATGTCCTGCAAGAGGAAAAATATACCCTATATCTATCTTTCCACCATTAGAAGAAAGCTCCTGCATCTTACCTCTGGCCACATCACAGTCTGCTGTGATCCTGTCTGCATGTTCCAAAAACAGACGTCCAGCCTTGGTCAGTGTCACACCACGCCCCTTCTTTTCAAACAAAGCAACTCCAAGTTCACCTTCCAGTGCTGCCATGGACCGGCTCAAAGATGGTTGTGAAATATATAGTTCTTCGGCTGCCTGATGATAGTTTTCCAGCCTTGCTACTTTCTGAAAATACAGAATCTGATTTAATGTCATATTCTTTCTCCTCCTGTATAAAATACCCCAAATTCTTTCATCCTATAAGCAGTCAGCATCTCTCACATCTATATCTTCCTGACTGATTCACCGTACTTTCCTTACCTTATTATATCCACAAAAAATTTGCATTTATTATACCATATTAATGCATTCAATGCATTAGTTTTTCCCCTTAAAAGCATTAGACTACATGTATTGTACCTGTTACAATACAATCAAATGTTATTTTTTTAACACAATGTAGCCCGGCATTTCTTATGTTTGTGACAGAACAACAGAAAACCGCAAAATTATTTTTCAGGAAAAGGAGAATAACATGAACAAAAAATACCTGCCAAGTGCATTGATTTTGTACTTGAACTACTTCATCCACGGCATTGGATGTTCTATTCTTGGACAGGCCGTAATCAAAGAAGCTCTCGCAACTGCATGGGGTGTGGAAGCAATGGCGATCACTGCCATCTCTGCTGCTCTTGGTCTTGGACGACTGATCGCACTTCCATTTGCCGGTCCTCTTTCAGACAAACTTGGCCGTCGCATTTCCACAGCGATCGGAAGTGCATCTTATGCAATCTATCTGGTTGGACTTGCACTTGCATTTAATGCCGGAACAAACGGTGGATACACAATTGCTTATGTTTGCGCAATCATCGGTGGTATCGCAAACTCCTTCCTTGACACAGGTATCTACCCGGCAGTTTCCGAAATCATTTACAAAGCTCCTGGCGTTGCAACCATGGGAATCAAATTCTTCATCGCAATCGCTCAGATGATGCTTCCATTTGTTCTCGGTGCAGCAGTCGCTACAACAGCAACAGGACTTACTTCCTATAACCGTCTCTTCTACGGATGTGGAATCATTTACCTTGTACTTTTCGTACTGGTATTTCTCTTCCCACTCCCGGATGCAGACCAGAAGGCAGCAGGTAAAAAAGAAGGACTTATCGACAGTCTGAAACATACACATTTCTCCTTAGAGTCTATCGCAATGATTCTGATCGGATTCACCTGTACAGGTACTTTCCAGCTCTGGCTGAACTGTGCACAGAACTTTGCAAAGGAAAATGTTGGCTGGGCTGATCCGTCCATCATGCAGACATACTATTCAGCAGGAACACTGATCGCACTTGTTGTGACAGCACTCCTTACAAGAAAGATCAAAGATGTTCGTTTCATCGTTATTTATCCGGTAATCTGTCTGGCAACTCTGATCGTTGTCCTCACAGGACAGAATCAGACACTGATGATCGCAGGTGCATTCATCATCGGATGGGCCGGAGCAGGCGGCCTGCTTCAGATTGCAACTTCTGTGTGCAACATGCTCTTCCCTAAGATCAAAGGTACCGTTACTGCTCTGGTTATGATCGCCTCTTCTCTGTGTAATTACACAATCCTGACAGCAGCATCCAAGATGCAGCCTTCTCAGGTTATGATCATGAACATCGTACTTACAGCAGTAGGTGTAGCACTTGGCCTTTACGTAAACATCCGTTACAAAAAAATGGTTGCACTCGCTGAAGCTGAGAATTAAAATGAGAACCAAGGGTAAAAAGTCCAATAGCTGTTCGTGCTTGCACGATAAGGCATTTGGACTTGGAACCCGCCAAACATGAGAAAGCAGCGATTTACATAGTAAATCTGCGGATTTCGAATGTTTGCAGGATTGCGAGAGCAGGAAGTGCGAAGCAATCCGTGATCATTGTATAAATAGAAAGGATACGCATCATGAATACAGTTAAAATCCGTGACATTGAAATTGGTGCAGGCGCACCGAAGATCATTGTTCCAATCGTAGGCGTTACAAAAGAAGATATCATTGAAGAAGCCAAAACCTTTGACTCCATCCCGGTAGATGTTGTGGAATGGCGTGTAGACTGGTTTGAGGGAGTTTTTGATTTTGCAAAAGTTGAAGATGTTCTCAAAGATCTTCGTCAGGTTCTCGGAAATATTCCACTTCTCATGACCTTCCGTACCTCAAAAGAAGGCGGTGAAAAAGCCATCGAACCGGAAGCATATGCAGAACTCAACATCAAAGCTGCTCAGACCGGATATGTAGATCTTGTTGACGTTGAAATCTTCACAGGAGACGATATCGTAAAGAAGATCATCGATGGAGCTCACGCTGCCGGTGTTAAAGTTATCGCTTCCAACCATGATTTCTTTAAAACACCTGCAAAAGCAGACATTATCTATCGTCTTCGTAAAATGCAGGATATGAATGCAGATATCCCGAAAATCGCAGTTATGCCGCAGAATAAAAAAGATGTTCTCACTCTTCTGGCTGCAACAGAAGAAATGGCAACAGACTATGCCGACAGACCGATCATCACCATGTCTATGGCTGGTACCGGTGTAATCAGTCGTCTCTGCGGTGAAGTATTCGGTTCTTCCATGACTTTCGGTGCCGCAAAGAAAGCATCTGCACCGGGACAGATGGGAGTAAACGATCTCAATACAGTCCTCGGACTTCTTCACAACGCTATGTAAATACTTACTTCTTGAAAACACCGGTATTTTTATTTAATATAGAAATATCGGTGTTTTTATAATCACTTTGTTTTGTTTTAAGGAGGTCCTTCATGAAAAAAACACTTCACTGGCTGGACGAGAACCTCGAAGAATTTGTCCTTGTCATCTTTCTTATCACGATGACTATGATTATGGGAATTCAGGTCTTCTGCAGATACGTTCTGGGAATGTCTCTTTCCTGGTCTGAGGAACTTACCAGATATCTTTTTATCTGGTGTGGATTTTTAAGCGTAAGCTACTGCAGCAAAAAATGTCTTTCCATCAAGATTGAACAGTTTGTTGCCATTTTTCCCCGCCGCGGAAAAGCCGTTTTTAAAGTAGTCAACCATACTTTTGAACTGATCTTTTTCATCTACATGATTCCGTTTGCCTGGTCTTATATGATGTCTTCTGTTCACAGCGGACAGCTTTCCCCTGCATGCGGTATCCCAATGTACTATGTACAGGCAGCTCCTCTGGTTTCTTTTATATTAGTTGCCTTCCGTGTCCTGCAGCGCTGGATCATCGAATTTCGCGTTGCAAGAGGAGAAAATGTATTTGATCCTGCACACCCGGAACGCAATACACCTGAATCCTTCATTCAGGCAAATGTAGAAAATCCTGCTGAGTCAGCAATGGAAGCAGGCATCGACAACCGCATCAATACTATCAGAAATTCTAATGAGGAGGAACACTAATGCCGGTCGTAGTTTTATTTATCCTGTTTGTTGTTTTACTGGTCATTGCAGTACCGGTATCTATTACCCTTGGAATTACTTCCGTTCTTCCTTCTGTGTTTGATCCTTCTTTCACAGTTGGTGCCAAATACCTGATCCGTGCCATGTTTGGCGGTCTGGATTCCTTCCCGCTCCTTGCAGTACCAATGTTTGTCCTTTCTGGCATCATTATGGCAAAAGGTGGTATTTCCAAAAAGCTGTTTGACGTTTTTGCATATTTTCTTGGAAAATTCACTGCCGGTATGCCGTGTGCAGTTATCGTAACCTGTCTTTTCTATGGTGCGATCTCCGGCTCTGCTCCGGCAACCGTTGCTGCCGTCGGAAGCATGACGATCCCGATCCTGTCCGCACTTGGCTATGACCTGACATTTTCTACCGCAATTGTTGCCGTAGCCGGTGGTCTTGGTGTTATCATCCCACCAAGTATCCCTTTCATCATGTACGGTATGGCATCCGGTGCATCTGTCAGCGATCTTTTCCTTGCCGGTATCATTCCTGGTCTGATGATTGGAATCCTGCTGATGATCTATGCCATCTATCACTGTAAGCGCTACGGAGAAGATAAAGAAAAAATTCACGCAGAAGTACAGATGCTTCATGACAAAGGTCTTCTGAAGGTTCTGAAGGAGAGCTTCTTCGCACTGTTAAGCCCTGTCATCATTCTCGGATGTATTTACACCGGTATAGCCTCTCCGACAGAAGCTGCTGTCATCTCTGTATTTTATGCACTGATCATCAGTCTGTTCGTATACAGAAGTATTAAATTTCGAGACATCTGGTCCATCCTGGTGGAAGCAATCCGTACTTTTACACCGATTCTGTTTATCCTCGCAGCTTCCACAGCATTCTCCAGAGTCCTGACGCTGATGCAGGTACCACAGACAGTCAGTGAATTTATCCTGAACAACTTCCACAACCCGGTTGCAATCCTGCTGATCATCAATCTTTTCCTGTTGATCGTAGGAATGGTCATGGACACCACTCCTGCTATCCTGATCCTTACGCCGATTCTGCTTCCAATTGTTCAGGCTATCGGTATGGATCCTATCCAGTTCGGTGTGATCATGGTCGTAAACCTTGCAATCGGTTTTGTAACACCTCCTATCGGGGTCAATCTGTTCGTTGCCAGCTCTCTGACTGATGTGCCGGTTATGGAAATCGCAAAAAAAGCCATGCCTATGATTCTGTTTTTCCTGGCAGCGCTTCTTCTGATCACCTTTATCCCGGCAATTTCAATTGGCATCTTATAGGAGGAATGGCATGAAAAAATTTACCACATACAATACCGTTAATAAGAAAAATCGCATCCTCCGTACTCTCCCTGTGCTGGCTGTGGCAGGTGCTTTGAGCATTGTGTTTACCGGCTGTGGTACTTCTTCTGAAGACAGTGTACAGCGTTACTCCTGGCCACTGGCAACTGCCAGCCCGGAGGATACCGTAACACAGATTTTTGCTGAAAAATTTGCTGAAGAGGTTGCAGACTTAAGCGATGGCAAAATGAAAATCCAGGTATATGCAAACTCTACACTTGGGGGCGATCGCGATTTACTCGAAACCTGTTCGGACGGTGATATCCCGTTTGTTGTTCAGAATACAGCACCTCAGGTTTCTTTTATGAGTGATCTGGCAGTTTTCGATCTTCCGTGTGTATTTGATTCTCTGGATGACTGCCGTAAAAAAATAGATGATCCGGAATTCTACAGTCTGATCAGTGATGTTTATACTGACGGTGGCTATCATCTGCTTGGCATGGCAGATCAGGGATTCCGCGTTATGAGTACGAATAAGCCAGTTAACAGCTTTGCAGATTTCAAAGGACAGAAGATCCGTACTATGGAAAACAGTTATCATCTGGCATTCTGGAAGGCACTTGGTGCGAATCCGACTCCAATGAGCTTCAGTGAGGTTTACATCGGACTTCAGCAGCACACAATCGATGCGCAGGAAAATCCGTATGAGGTCATTGTTTCAAATAATCTGTATGAGCAGCAGAATTATGTGGTGGAAACCAATCATCTGCCTCATCTAATCTCATTGATCGTCAATGATGAGTTCTTTAAGGCTCTTCCGGAAGATGAACAGGATATTATGACTGAGGCTGCGAAGCTTGCAACGGAGTATGCAAGAGAACAGTCCGATGCACGTATTGCAGACCGCGTTGCGACTATTGAGGAAAGCGGTACACAGATCATTACACTGTCTGATGAGACGAGAGCTGATATACGCAAAGCTGCGGAGAGCGTGTATGAATCGATTCGCAAGGAAATTCAACCTGAAATCTATAAAGCATATATGGATGAAGAATAATACCAGCGATGAGATGTAAAATCACGTATCCTGTCTGTATTATACAGGCTGTTGAAAAAATCCGGATATACTAAGAATCTTTTCAAGGCCTGTACAACCCAGACAGGATACGTTTTTTTATCCCTCATTCGTGGTAGTTATTCTTATGGGGAGGGAACGGGGCTCCGCCCCGGGATGCGGACAGCGGCTCCGCCGCTAGCCAGCGAACCAGCAACGCACTCACTCCCCGTTTGATGATACGTATGTCATATATAAAAAATATCCCTTCTGATCATACAAGCCTTGGAGAAATCTTTAGAAGTACTTGGAGAATAAAAGATTACTTTGCTTCGAAAAATGGCACTGTCTGAGCGGCAGCGAGTTTGCCATTTTTCGGAGCGTTTTTTGTAAGCTTTTCTTCTCTTAGTACTTCAAGATTTTTACAACAGCTTGTAAGCATCAGAAGGGATATTTAGTTTATATACCGACTACGCTATCATATTTCTACTTCACATTTAAATATACATCCTCATGTGTATGAAACCCTCCATCCACGATCACTTCATCCATATTCTCTTTCGTCACAGCCACTGGTGTGATCTTATAATATGGGATATCGAATCCGCCATCATTTGTTGTTTCTACAACCGGATAATCGCAATCGGAAGATGAAATATCCTCGCCTCTTCCCAGGGCGACTGCCAGCGTCGCAGCTGTAGCTGCTTCCTGTTCGATTGGTTTATATACAGTCATGGTCTGGGTTCCCTCTACGATACGCTGGCATGCAGCCAGATCTGCATCCTGCGCAACAACAGCCACCTGTCCGGCAAGGCGGTTCTCGGACAATACTTTGACTGCCTGACTTGCCAGATCGTCATTTCCACACATAACACCAACAATATCATCCGTCACTTCCAATCCCTTGTTTACATGGGTTGCCGCCAGTTCTGCCAGCCAGTTATCACAATAACCGGAGTAAACGATATTCAGCTTGCTGTCCGCCAGTGCATCTTTAAATCCCTTCTCAACTTCCTCAACATTTTTATCTGTCGGTGAACCATAAATTGCAAAGATATTTCCGCCATCCGGGCATGCTTTTTTCAGAGCCTCACCCATCAATGTTCCAACCATTTCATTATCGATCGTCACATAAAGATCAGCATCTACATTCGGTATGATACGATCGTAGCAGATCACAGAGATTCCCTGGCTTTTGGCTTCTTTTACCACATCGAACAATGCATCGCCATCGATCGGTATGATCACGATCACATCCATCTTTTTCTTGATAAAGTACTCAATCTGAGATATCTGTTCCTCTATCACACCACCGGCAACCTGTACGTTTACTTCCGCCCCAAGGCTCTGGGCAGTCGACACAAACATATCACGGTCACGAAGCCATCTTTCGATCACAAATGAATCAAAGCTAAGGCCGATCTGCAGCTTATCTTCTTCAGATACCTGTTTTGCTTCTGTCTCTTCAGTCTTGCTGCCGCATCCGGTCATCATAAGCACGAGCATTACGCCGACCATCAGAAAAACGCTTACCTTTTTTTTCATTTTCCATACCTCGTTTTATATTCACTTGGTGTCATATCTGTCTGTTTTTTAAAGATCCTGCTGAAATAGTTCGGATCCGTATAGCCACTCTGGATTCCGGCTTCTTTGATTGTAACATCCGGCTGCTTCAAAAATTCCTTTGCTTTTTCTATTCGCACACGGGTCAGATATTCAATAAAGTTCTCACCAGTTTCATCTTTGAATATCTTGCTGAAATAATATGGGCTGATATTTACAATACCAGATACATCATCAAGAGAAATATCCTTGCTGAAGTTTTCCTGGATATAAAGCATTGCTTTTTTGGCCGCAGAATTTGACTGTTCTTCCTTCTGGTCACGGATCATTCTGCAGACATTTACCATCTTATCAAGAAACCATTTTCTCAGTTCTTCATAGCCGGCACATGCCATCACCGAATCAAGATATTCCCTGCGATAACTGAAACCATAATTGACTGCACCGGCCTCAAATGCCTTTTTCTCACCCCAGATAATATATTCCAGCACTTTGAGTCTGATATTATTCATATCTTCTGCATAATGTGCTACCATCCAGTCAAAAAACGCATTGATCTCCTGCATGCATTCTTTTTCTTTCCCTTCTTCAAGATAACGGAAGATATTTTTTTCCATTTCAACCGGGAATGCCTCATCATAGACACCATTCTGCGAAAGATCTTCAATATGTATCACCCGACTCTTGCTTCCATTCAGGGCTCGCAGAGCCTCACGATAAGAGCGCTCCATATCCTGCATCTCACGGATCCTTCCAAGCCCGATGCGAAATCTGGCTTCAATCCTGCCCTCCAGTCTGCTGATCAGGTCTCTTGCCTGTTCAACCATATCTATTCGATCCTCATACGGATGATCTGAAACCTTGCATGGTACTACGA
>NZ_CAKROJ010000029.1 GCF_934372025.1 uncultured Blautia sp. | reverse complement strand
CGGGCTTCACAGGGCAGGATGCCGGATAACGTCCGGTGGAGGTGACTCCCAGACCAGTGCAACAGAAATAAACCGCCTTCTTTATAGAAGGTAAGGGTGGAAAGGCAGTGTAAGAGACTACCGCCGTTGTGGTAACAGAACGGGCACATGTAAACTCCATTCGAAGCAAGACCGAAAAGAAAGCGATACGGCTGCCCGTCGTGCTTTCAGGTGGGTCGCTCGAGCCAGCTGGCAACGGCTGGCCTAGACAGATGATCACTCAATGACATAACCCGGCTTATCGACCGGCTCGCACAAAAAAAGAAACGCTCATTTCGAAGCGTTTCTTTTTTTATACTTTTTTGCTGTTTATTTATTGCGTTTGCCTCTGTATTTCTCTTCGCAGTATTTACATCTGTAAACTTCTTTTTCCGGGTCGGCAAGGATAAATACCTGATCCAGACCCTGCTCGATGGAAGTGATGCAGCGAGGATTTTTGCATTTGATAACGTTTGTGATCTGTTTTGGAAGTTTGAGGATTCTTTTCTCAACGATCTTTTCATCTTTGATAATATTGACTGTGATGTTGTGATCGATGAAACCAAGAATATCCAGATCCAGATTCTCGATCGGGCATTCTACTTTGATGATATCCTTGACACCCATCTTGTTGCTCTTTGCGTTTTTGATGATCGCAACTGTGCAGTCCAGCTTGTCCAGCTTCAGATCGTGATAGATCGTCATGGCTTTGCCGGCTTTGATATGGTCGAGTACGAAACCTTCCTGAAGTGCTCCAACATTTAACATTATACTTCCACCTCCAGTAATCTAAGAATCAGTGCCATACGGACATAGACACCATACTGTGCCTGTTTGAAGTATGCGGCACGCGGATCGTCATCAACTTCAACAGAAATTTCGTTTACACGCGGAAGCGGATGAAGAATAAACATGTCCTTCGGAGCAAGTTCCATTTTCTGTTTGTCCAGTATGTAGAAGTCTTTCATGCGGACATAATCTTCTTCGTTGAAGAAACGTTCCTTCTGTACACGTGTCATATAGAGAATATCCAGTTTTGGAAGTGCATCTTCCAGACGTTCAACCTCTTCGAATTCCACATTGTTTTTCTCAAGGATGTCTTCGCGGATGTAGCTTGGTACGCGAAGTTCTTCCGGTGAGATCAGAATAAATTTGACATTTGAATAACGAAGTACCAGAGCCTCGATCAGAGAATGAACGGTACGTCCGAATTTCAGATCTCCGCACAGACCGATCGTAAGGTTATCAAGTCTTCCTTTGAGGGAACGGATAGTAAGAAGATCGGTAAGAGTCTGAGTAGGATGCTGATGACCACCGTCACCGGCATTGATAACAGGAATAGAAGAAGCCATAGAAGCTACCAGCGGAGCACCTTCTTTTGGATGACGCATAGCACAGATATCTGCATAGCAGGAAACAACACGAATGGTATCGGCAACACTTTCACCTTTGGATGCGGAACTGGAACCGGCAGAAGAAAAACCTAAAACTTTGCCGCCAAGATTCATCATGGCTGCCTCAAAGCTTAAACGTGTACGTGTGCTTGGTTCGTAAAAACAGGTGGCAAGTCGCTTGTCATCGCAGACATGCGCATATTTTGCCGGATTTTTTTCAATATCGCTGGCCAGTGTAAGAAGATCATCGAGTTCTTCTTTGGAAAGATCCAGCGGGCTCATTAAGTGTCTCATGTGAAACCTCCCTTGTTAACTTGTGTTACGGAAAATTTGTGACTGTGAATACAGTTACAAAAAATTCTCTCTTGGACAATCATATACTAGTAGAATCGATTTTTCAAGAAGAATTCGCAAGTATTTTCTCGAAAATTAAACCTGCGAGAAACCACAGAGGGGCATAGTCAAGACGAACCACACCGTGGTACTGCAGAGGCGCAGCACTATAGTCCCATGGACACATGCCGAAGTGCTTTAATAAGATGCCGCTGCTGAATTCCACAAGGTAAAACCCGGCAGCATAAAGAATCCCGCGGCAGTAAAAAGGAAGGAAAGAAAGCCTCGGATATATGGAACCGATGATGGCGGCGCAGCCATAGATCGGAAACATCAGAAGAGAGGTTTTTCCTGTCAGAGTCTTCTGGCCGTCAAGGAGAGAGTGCAGACCTGTCCACAAGATCTCCATGCACCATCCGGTGGCTCCGCAGAGTAAAAAGTTTACAATATTCTGTCTCATATCTGGTTGCTCCTGATTAACTTAAGGTGTTAAGAATACGTAAATTAGTATGACCTGCTCTTGAAAAAAACATACGTAAATGCTATAGTTACATAAATACTTTAATACTTTGAACTACAGGAGATATGGTAAATGGATTATCAGCAAAGCAGAGCATATGTCAGTGATGCGGACCGTTATGCGGGCGGTGCTCTGGATCTTACAAATATAAAAGAACTGATGAAGCGTCTGGGAAATCCTCAGGATCAGTTAAAATATGTACATGTAGCAGGAACGAATGGCAAGGGATCCGTGATCGCTTATCTGTATACAACACTTTCAGAAGCCGGATATCGTGTCGGAAGATATATTTCTCCGTCGGTATATTCTTATCGGGAAAAGATGGAAGTGGCCGGCAGGTCAGTGAGCAGAGAGCAGTTTGCAGGGTATGTGACCAGAGTTGCTGCGGCAATTGAAGAAATGACCTCGGAAGGTCTTGCACATCCCACCCCATTTGAAATAGAAACGGCGGTGGCATTTTTATTTTTTGCAGAAGAAAACTGTGACCTGGTGATACTGGAAGTCGGAATGGGCGGCAATCTGGATGCCACAAATATCATTAAGAACACAATTCTTGCAGTCCTGGTCCCGATCAGCATGGATCATCAGTCTTTCCTTGGAAATACTCTTTCTGAGATTGCAGAAAAAAAGGCGGGCATCATCAAGCCGGGATGCAGCGTGGTGACGGCAGGACAGCAGCCGGAAACAATGGCAGTGATAAAGAATGTGTGTGCTCAGAACAATGCAGATCTGACAGAAGCAGATCTTCGTGAGGCAAAGGCTGTCAAAGAAGATTTTGCAGGCCAGATTCTGGAATACAGAGGAGAGACCTTTGAACTGTCTCTGGCCGGATCTTATCAGACCGAGAATGCGGCTCTGGCACTGGAAGCATTACATGTGCTGGAGAAAAAGGGATATCCGACGACTGTTCTTCAGCGGAAAAAGGGACTGAAGAATACCAGATGGAACGGACGTCTGACAATCATCCACCGGGATCCGCTGTTTATCGTGGACGGGGCACATAACCCGGCAGCAGCAGATATGCTGGAGGATTCCGTAAGAAAGTATTTCAAAGGACGGAAGCTGTTCTTTATTATGGGAGTATTTCGTGATAAAGATTATCCTTATATTATACGGAAGCTCTGCCCGTATGCACAGCAGATCGTCACGGTTGAAACCCCGGATAATCCGCGCGCACTGCCGGCTGAGGAACTGGCTGAGGCAATAAAACCATGCAATCCGAATGTACAGGCAGCAGGCAGTATCGAAGATGCCGTGAACAAAGTATTTGACATGGCAGGGTGCGATGATGTCATCCTTTCTTTTGGATCACTGTCTTTTATAGGACAGATCACAGCAATTGTTAAAACTCGGGAGGAAAAGAATTCATGACAGATTTACAGGAATGTCGTAAAGAAATAGACGCAATTGACAGGGAAATTCTGCGGCTTTTTGAAAAGAGAATGAAGGTCAGCGAAAGTGTTGCAGAATATAAGATACATACAGGAAAACAGGTGCTGGATCCAAAGAGAGAGCAGGACAAGATTTCCGTACTGAAAGATGCCGCACATGGTGAATTTAATGAACTTGGCGTGCAGGAGCTTTTTCAGCAGATTATGGCGATCAGCCGTAAAAGACAGTATCAGCTTCTGACGAAAAACGGTGTCGAAAATGATGAAAAGAATTACAGAATGGTAGATGCACTTCCGATGACTGGTGTGAATGTTGTGTTCCAGGGAGTGGAAGGAGCATACAGCTATGCTGCCATGCGGGCATATTTTTCTGATGCAGTTAACAGCTACCATGTAAAAACATTCCGCGATGCCATGGAAGAGGTTGCATCCGGCAAAGCGGATTATGCAGTCCTTCCGATTGAAAACTCCACGGAAGGAATTGTAACGGATATTTATGATCTTCTGACAGAATACCAGCTGTATATTGTTGGCGAACAGGGTGTAAAAGTAGAGCACGTTCTGCTCGGAATTCCGGGGACCTCTCTGGATGAGGTCAAAACTGTATATTCTCATCCGCAGGCACTTGCACAGTGTAAGAAATATCTGGAGGGTCATCCGGACTGGAAAATCGTCAAAACAGAAAATACAGCAGGAGCTGCCAAGAAGGTTCATGAAGAAATGGACAGAACCCAGGCAGCGATCGCAAGCCGCGCGGCGGGTGAACTTTATGACCTTTCTGTTATGGCGGAGAATATCTGCTATAACGATCATAACGTGACCAGATTTATTATTGTCAGTGCACATCCGGTATATGAAAAGAGTGCAGCAAAGGTCAGCGTTTGCTTTGAACTGCCGCATGCAAGCGGAACTCTTTATAATATGCTTTCTCATTTTATTTATAATGGACTGAACATGACAAAAATCGAATCACGTCCGATCACAGGAAAAAAATGGGAATATCGGTTTTTTGTGGACTTTGAGGGAAATCTGGAAGAACCGTCAGTCAAAAATGCACTGCGGGGACTGGCAGCAGAAGCCAACAGAATGAGAGTACTTGGAAATTACGGACAGCAGGAGGAACAATAAGATGACCAGGGCAAAAGAGTGTGTACTTTACAGAGATTTTGAAAACGGAGATATATTGGAAAAAATGACTTTGCTGATGGACGCAAGTGAGAAATCAGCAGTCAGCGCAAGCGAGATGGAAGAAGCCTTTTATGAATGTGTAAATGGTCTGATAGAGATCGCGGGCTCTTATGGATTTACAGGAAATCTGTGGCACGATTATCTGACACTTCTTCTTGTGAATCATGAAAATGCATTCAGCAAGGCGAGTGAGATACGTGGTGCGATCGAAGGAAGTATCAACCAGCTTGCCCTGCATGACTTTGAGATTTTCAAGGAACTGTATGATTTTGATCTGACTGTTCTGGATAAATTGTTCCACACATCCTGCTGCAGCATTCTTTGTAATTATGAGGCACCGCAGGATGCCGGAAAAATGTTTAACAAACGTATCCGTGACAGAATCTGTGATATGAGCAGGACTCTGGCTGCCGCAAAAGATACCACTGAATTTATGGCAGATATGGTACAGTTTTACAAGGATTTTGGTGTTGGAAAGCTTGGACTTCACAAGGCATTCCGCATTGATCATGATCAGAATGGAAGAGCAGTGATCGTACCGGTAACACGAATCGCACATGTAAAACTGGAAGATCTGGTCGGATATGAAATCCCGAAGCAGAAGCTGGTGGAGAATACAGAAGCATTTGTCAGAGGAAGAAAAGCAAACAACTGTCTTCTGTTTGGAGACGCCGGTACCGGTAAATCATCCAGTATCAAGGGCATTCTGAATAAATATTATGACGAAGGTCTTCGAATCATAGAAGTATATAAGCATCAGTTTGTAGATCTGAACCAGATCATTGCACAGATCAAAGATAGAAATTATAAATTTATCATCTACATGGATGATCTTTCTTTTGAAGAATTTGAAATTGAATATAAATATCTGAAAGCAGTTATTGAGGGCGGTCTGGAACGCAAGCCGGAAAATATCCTGATCTATGCGACAAGTAACCGCCGTCATCTGGTAAGAGAAAGAGCAGGAGATAAACTGGAGGTCGGAGCAGATGATGATATCCATTCCTCCGATACTGTACAGGAGAAGCTTTCTCTGGTATATCGTTTTGGTGTGCGTATTTATTTCGGTGCACCGGACAGAAAAGAATTCCATACGATCGTTAAAACACTTGCAAAGCGTAACGGAATTACAATGCCGGAGGATGAACTGCTTCTGGAAGCAGGTAAATGGGAAATTTCTCATGGCGGTCTGACTGGACGTACAGCGCAGCAGTTTATCGATCATCTTCTTGGAAAAGAAGAAACACAGGAGGCGTAACGACGATAACGTTATAATACAAATGGGAAGGAGCTGGGGGTATGGCAGCAACAACTTTTGCAGCGATCGATATTGGATCATATGAAATCAGTATGAAGATTTTTGAGTTTTCCAAAAAGATCGGATTCCGGGAGCTGAATGATGTCAGATACCGTGTGGAAATCGGTAAAGGCGCTTATTCAAATGGACGTCTGGAACCGGAAATGGTGGATGAGATCTGTGTCATTCTGGGTGATTTCAGCAATATGATGAAAGAGTTTGGAGTGACGGACTATCGTGCATGTGCAACAAGTGCGTTTCGTGAGATCGTAAATCCGGTGATCGTGCAGGAACAGATTTATCAGAGAACAGGAATCCGTATTGAGGTTCTGAGCAATGCAGAACAGCATTTCCTGGGATACAAATCCATTGCAGCAATTGAGTCCGGTTTTAAGAAAATTATTCAGAAGGGTACGGCAATCCTGGATGTCGGAGGCGGCAATCTGCAGGTGTCTCTGTTTGACAAGGATGCGCTTGTGACAACACAGAGCTTCAAGATGGGAAGCATGCGTATTCGCGAAAGACTGAAAGAACTGGAAAAAACAACCACGCATTATGACCAGCTTATTAAAGAATTTATTCGAAACGATCTGACGGCATTTCAGAGACTGTATCTGAAGGACAGAGATATTAAAAATGTGATCCTGATGGGGGATTTCCTGACAGATACGATTTTCCGGGAGGAACTGGAAGACCAGATCATAACAAGTGATGAATTTACAAAACGATATGAAAAGATCATTTACAAAACAGAACAGGCACTTGCAGAGGAGATGGATGTCGATCAGGAATATGCATCCCTGGTGATTCCAACCATGGTTATCTGCAAGAGCTTCCTTGAAATTTTTCAGGCAGAATCTGTCTGGGCACCGGGAGTCTCGCTGCTGGACGGAATTGCTTATGATTATGGTGAAAAAAAGAAATTTATCAAGAGTGTTCATAACTTTGAAAACGACATTCTTGTTGCCTCCAGGAATATTGCAAAAAGATATTCTACAGGAAAAGATCACATCAAGGGAACTACAGATATTGCACTGACAATTTTTGACAGTATGAAAAAGATCCATGGTATGGGAGCAAGAGAACGTCTGCTTCTGCAGATTGCAGTGCAGCTTCATGACTGCGGAAAATATATCAGCATGGCAGATGTGGCAGAATGTTCCTACAGAATTATCATGGCAACCGAAATCATCGGTCTTTCCACAGAGGAACGAAAGATCATTGCAAGTGCGGTGAGATACAACACGACAGAATTTGTATATTACGGAAACTATAATGACGGTCCGGAGATCGACCGTGCGAGATACCTGTTGGTAGCAAAACTGACGGCGATTCTCCGACTGGCCAATGCCATGGACCGCAGTCACTATCAGAAAGTAGAATCTTTAAGAGTCGTACTGAAAGACAGAGAACTGCAGATGATCATTGATTCCAGCAGAGATATTTCACTGGAACTGGGATTGCTTCTGGATAAAGTGAAATTCTTTGAAGAAGTTTTTGGAATTCGACTCGTATTGAAACGAAAACGCAGAGCATAAGCGGAAGGAGAAAAATATGGATCTTAGTAAATTCGAAAAACCGGAATATTATGTGAATCGTGAATTAAGCTGGCTGAAATTTGATGAACGTGTTTTAAGTGAAGCACGTGACAAAAGTCTGCCGCTGTTTGAGCGCCTGAAGTTTCTGAGTATCACCTCATCAAATCTGGATGAGTTTTTTATGGTGCGCGTGGCATCTCTGAAAGATCAGGTACATGCAGGCTATAAGAAAAAAGATATTGCCGGTATGTCATCAGAAGAACAGCTGAAGGAAATCAGTGCACAGACCCATGAACTGGTTCGTGTGCAATACAGCACATTTAACCGTTCCGTACTTCCGGCACTGGAAAAAACAGGTCTTCATCTGATTGCAGAACATGAAAATCTGAATACAAAGCAGGCAGAATTTGTGGATCGTTATTTTGAGGACAATGTTTACCCGGTACTTACACCGATGGCAATGGACTCTTCCAGACCGTTTCCGCTGATTCGAAATAAAACACTGAATATCGGTGCGCTGATCGCAAAGAAAAACAACAAAAAACATACGAAGGAACTGGAATTTGCAACCGTTCAGGTGCCATCAGTCCTTCCGAGGATCATTGAAATCCCTTCTGAGAAAAAAGGAGACAGAACGGTTATTCTGCTGGAAGAGATCATTGAGCGTAATATCGGCAAGCTTTTCCTGAGCAACGATGTAGTCTGTGCGCATCCATACAGAATTATGAGAAATGCCGATCTGACAATTGATGAAGATGAGGCAGAGGATCTTCTTGTTGAGATACAGAAACAGCTGAAGAAACGTCAGTGGGGAGAAGTGATCCGTCTGGAAGCAGAAGAAAAAATGGATAAACGTCTTCTGGATATTCTCAAGGAAGAATTTGAGATCAAAGACGCGGATATCTACAGTATTCCGGGACCACTGGATCTGACGATGCTGATGAAGGTCTATGGACTGGAAGGCTTTGAAGAATATAAAAGCCCGAAATACACACCTGCACCGGTGCCGGAATTCCAGAATGATAAAGACATCTTCCAGGTGATCCGCGAAGGTGATGTGTTCCTGCATCACCCATATATGAGCTTTGATCCGGTTGTAGATTTTGTGCGCCAGGCAGCAAAAGACCCCGGAGTACTTGCAATCAAACAGACATTGTACCGTGTCAGCGGACATTCACCGATCATAGCAGCACTGGCACAGGCAGCTGAAAACGGCAAACAGGTTTCCGTTCTGGTAGAACTGAAGGCCAGATTTGATGAAGAGAACAATATCGTATGGGCAAAAATGCTTGAAAAAGCAGGCTGCCACGTTATTTATGGCCTTGTCGGACTGAAAACACACAGTAAGATCACACTGGTTGTACGCAGGGAAGATACAGGCATTCGTCGTTATGTTCATCTGGCAACCGGTAACTACAATGACTCTACAGCCAAGCTGTATACAGACTGCGGTATTTTTACCTGCGATGAACGTTTTGGTGAGGATGCGACAGCTGTATTCAATATGCTGTCCGGATATTCAGAACCGAAAAAATGGAACCGTCTGATCGTGGCACCGATCTGGATGAAGAACCGATTCCTTAAACTGATCGAACGTGAGGCAGAGCATGCAAAACAGGGAAAACCGGCAGAGATTACAGCAAAAATGAATTCACTCTGCGATCCGGCGATTATTGCAGCACTTTATTATGCCTCCTCCTGTGGTGTACAGATCAATCTGCTTGTCCGTGGAATCTGCTGTCTGAAGACCGGAATTCCGGGAATCAGTGAGAATATCCATGTTCGCTCTATCGTAGGAGAATTCCTGGAGCACAGCCGTATTTTCTATTTCAAAAATGAAGGAATCGATGAAATTTATATGGGAAGTGCAGACTGGATGCCGCGAAATCTTGACCGTCGTGTGGAAATTGTATTTCCGGTGGAAGATGAACAGATCAAGAAAGAAATCCTGCATGTACTGGATCTTGAATTCCGCGATAATGTAAAAGCGCATATCCTGCAGCCTGACGGAACTTATGAGAAGCAGGACAAGAGAGGAAAAACTCTGGTGAATTCTCAGATGGAATTCTGCAGGGAGGCACAGGAAAGAGCCAAAAAGCACAAGCATGAGGAGAAAAAGAATTCCCGCGTATTTATACCGGCTGAACCGGTGGCTGATCCGGAGGAATGATATATTAAGATAAAATAAAATCAGAAATGAGATGAGGGGAAAGAAAAACAATGAGTAACAAAAAAGAAAGCTTTCTGCAAAGAAAGAATGTGATCATATCCTTCAAAAGGTATGGCATCGACGCGATGGGATCTATGGCATTGGGACTCTTTGCGTCACTTTTGATCGGTACGATCATAAATACTATCGGACAGAATGTCTTCCCGGGCAGCTTTGTATCAGAAAAGCTGCTTGAGATTGGCGGATATGCGACAAGTGTGACCGGAGCTGCAATGGCGCTGGCAATAGGACACGCCCTTCAGGCGCCGCCGTTGGTTATGTATTCACTATGTGCTGTTGGGGCTGCCTGCAATGCAATCGGCGGATCTGGCGGACCATTAGCTGTATTTTTTGTGGCGGTCGTTACCTGTGAGATTGGTAAACTTGTTTCGAAAGAAACGAAGATAGATATCATTGTGACACCTGCTGTGACGGTGATTGTTGGTGTTGTTCTTGCAATGCTGCTTGCGCCGCTCTGCAAAAATATCTGTGATGCACTTGGTTCCTTTATCGGTTGGGCGACAGATCTTCGTCCCTTCTGGATGGGAATGATCATTTCAGTGGTGGTTGGAATTGTGCTGACGCTTCCAATCAGCTCTGCGGCAATCTGTGCGGCAGTAGGAATCAGCGGAGGTGCTGTGCTGGCGGGTATCGCAGATGGCAGTGTGACTATGGAAATCTGGAATGGTCTTGCACTTGCAGGAGGGGCTGCTACAGCCGGCTGCTGTGCACATATGCTTGGATTTGCAATTTTAAGCTTCCCGGATAATGGTATTGGGGGATTTGTTGCACAGGGACTTGGTACATCGATGCTCCAGGTGCCTAATCTTATGAAAAAACCAATCCTTTGGCTTCCACCGGTGATCGCATCAGCAATTACCGGTCCAATTGCAACCTGTGTTTTTCAGATGAGAAATAATGGTCCGGCGATCTCTTCAGGAATGGGAACCTCCGGGCTGGTTGGTCCGATAGGTGTGATCACTGGCTGGGCCCAGATGCCGGAGGGATATCAGGCGGGTGCTTTTGAATGGATTGGAATGATAATGGTCTGCTTTGTTCTGCCGCTTTTGATCACATGGGTGATCGGGAAGATTTTCCGTGCGAAAGGTCTTATCAAACCAGGAGATCTGAAAATTGATCTTGGCTGAAAAACAGCGTAAAAACTGCCTTAAAAATTTTTTTTAAAAAAATTTAAAAAAAGGCTTGCATTTTCCGACAAGCTGATATATACTAAGCAAGTCGGTTGACGCAAGGCCAGTTGGTCAAGGGGTTAAGACGTCGCCCTCTCACGGCGAAAACACGGGTTCGATTCCCGTACTGGCTGCTACAAATATTGATAAAAATAACCGGAACTTAGGTTCTGGTTATTTTTTTGCCCTGAAAAAGTTTTTTTGAATAAAATTTGACTTTTTTGAAGAAAATCGTGTATGATATAGAACAAATGTTTGAAAATGAGATATGACTGTGAAACTAACTGAACAGTTGTGAAATATGTGAGAAAGGGTAATAGAACCATGGCAAAAAAGGAAACTTACGATGCAGGGAGTATATCTGTCCTGGAAGGACTTGAAGCAGTCCGGAAACGACCGGGTATGTATATCGGAAGTGTGTCCCGAAAAGGACTGAATCATCTGATTTATGAGATTGTAGATAATGCAGTTGATGAACATCTGGCAGGATACTGCAGCAGAATCTGTGTGGTACTCGAAAAAGACGGTTCCTGCACGGTAACAGATAATGGACGTGGAATTCCGGTGGATATGCATGAAAAAGGAATGTCAGCAGAACGTCTGGTGTTCACGACACTTCATGCAGGCGGTAAATTTGATAATTCTGCATATAAGACAAGCGGTGGCCTTCACGGAGTCGGTTCTTCAGTTGTCAATGCACTTTCTACTTATCTGGATATCAAAGTAAGTCGTGACGGTTATGTGCATCACGATCATTATGAAAGAGGAATTCCGACACTGGAACTGGAAGACGGACTTCTTCCGAAGCTCGGAAGAACGAAAGAGACCGGAACCTGCATTAATTTCCTGCCGGATCCGGAAATTTTTGAAAAGACACGTTTTTCTGCAACAGATGTAAAAAGCCGTCTTCATGAAACAGCGTATCTGAATCCGGAACTGACGATCGTTTTTGAGGATCTGAGAGGAGCAGAACCGGTGAAAGAGGAGTTCCATGAGCCGGAAGGAATCGTGGGCTATATCCGTGACATGAATCACAATACAGAAGCACTTCATGAGCCGGTTTATCTCAAAGGCGAGGCAGACGGTATCCAGGTGGAGGTGGCTTTTCAGTATACGAATGAATTCCGTGAAAATGTACTTGGCTTCTGCAATAATATTTACAATGCAGAAGGCGGTACACATCTGACAGGATTCAAAACTACATTTACAACAGTAATGAATACCTATGCAAGAGAAATAGGAGTTCTGAAAGATAAGGATCCGAATTTTACCGGAGCAGATATACGTAATGGAATGACTGCAGTTGTTTCCATCAAACATCCAGCACCGCGTTTTGAAGGACAGACCAAGACGAAGTTGGACAATCAGGATGCAGCCAAGGCAACCGGCAAGGTTCTCGGAGAACAGCTGGTACTTTATTTTGACCGTAACCTGGAAACACTGAAAACAATTCTTTCCTGTGCAGAAAAAGCAGCAAAGATCCGTAAGACAGAGGAGAGAGCCAAAACAAATCTCCTGACAAAGCAGAAATATTCTTTTGATTCCAATGGCAAGCTGGCCAACTGTGAAAAAAAGGATCCTTCCCAGTGTGAAATATTTATCGTGGAGGGAGATTCTGCAGGTGGTTCAGCCAAAACCGCAAGAAACCGTAACTATCAGGCAATCCTTCCGATCCGTGGTAAGATCCTGAATGTGGAAAAAGCCACGATCGACAAGGTCCTTGCAAATGCCGAGATCAAAACGATGATCAATGCATTTGGCTGTGGCTTTTCAGAAGGCTATGGCAACGACTTTGATATCAGCAAACTCCGTTATGACAAGATTGTGATCATGGCCGATGCCGACGTAGACGGTGCTCATATTTCAACACTTCTTCTGACACTGTTCTATCGCTTTATGCCGGAACTGATCTATGAAGGACATGTATATATCGCAATGCCTCCGCTTTACAAGGCAATGCCGAAAAAGGGTCCGGAAGAATATCTTTATGACGACAAGGCACTTGAAAAATACCGTAAGACACATAAGCCGGGAAGCTTCACACTTCAGAGATACAAAGGTCTTGGAGAAATGGATGCGGATCAGCTCTGGGAAACAACACTGAATCCGGAAACCCGAAGAATGAAGAGAGTAGAGATTGAAGATGCACGTCTTGCGTCCAGCGTGACAGAAGTTCTGATGGGCAGTGAGGTACCTCCTCGTAAGGCATTTATCTACGAACATGCGGCTGATGCAGAACTTGATGTATAAGGTGGGATAAAATATGGAAACAAAACAGGAAAATGTGATTCGTACCGATTATTCGGAGATCATGCAGAAATCATATATTGACTATGCAATGAGTGTAATTATTTCCCGTGCACTTCCGGATGTACGTGACGGACTGAAACCGGTACAGAGAAGAACTCTGTATGATATGTATGAACTGGGCATCCGTTATGATCGTCCTTATCGTAAATGCGCGCGTATCGTCGGAGATACCATGGGTAAATACCATCCGCATGGTGACAGCTCTATTTATGATGCCCTTGTTGTAATGGCACAGGATTTCAAAAAAGGCAGAACGCTTGTGGACGGACATGGAAATTTTGGTTCGATCGAAGGGGACGGTGCGGCTGCCATGCGTTATACAGAAGCACGTCTGGAAAAACTGACACAGGAAGTGTTTCTGAGTGACCTCGACAAAAATGTAGTGGATTTTGTACCGAACTTTGATGAGACCGAAAAAGAACCTTCCGTACTCCCGGTACGTATCCCGAACATTCTGGTAAATGGAGCTGACGGTATTGCAGTCGGAATGGCAACCAGTATTCCGCCACACAACCTTGGAGAAGTTATTGATGCAGTCAAAGCATACATGAAGGATAACACCATCAGTATCAAGGGGCTGATGCGTTACATCAAAGGACCGGATTTTCCGACCGGCGGCATTGTGGTCAACAAAGATGATCTTCACAAAATATATGAAACAGGAAGCGGCAAGATCCGTCTGAGAGGAAAGGTAGAGGTTGAAAAGCTCAAAGGCGGCAAAAAACAGCTGGTCATTACAGAAATTCCATATACCATGCTGGGAGCCAATATCGGTAAGTTCCTCAACGATGTGGCATCTCTGGTGGAAACCAAAAAAACCACAGACATCGTGGATATTTCAAACCAGTCTTCCAAAGAGGGCATCCGCATTGTGCTGGAACTCAAAAAAGACACAGATGTGGAAAATCTTACCAATATGCTGTATAAGAAAACACGTCTGGAAGATACCTTTGGTGTGAATATGCTGGCCGTTGCAGATGGAAGACCGGAAACACTCAGTCTGAAACAGATTATTGAACATCACGTGGATTTTGTGTTTGAGATCACTACACGAAAATATCATACACTTCTGGATAAAGAGCTGGAAAAACAGGAAGTGCAGGAAGGTCTGATCAAGGCCTGTGATGTGATCGACCTGATCATTGAGATCCTTCGTGGAAGCAAGAACAGAGAGCAGGTAAAGAAATGTCTGGTAGAGGGGATCACAGAAGGAATTCGCTTTAAAACAAAAACAAGTGAAAAAGCGGCTGCAAAGCTTCTTTTTACTGAAAAACAGGCGAATGCCATTCTGGATATGCGCCTTTACAAGCTGATTGGTCTGGAGATCGAAGCACTCCAGGCAGAGCATGAAGAAACGATGAAAAACATCGCTCTTTACAGAGATATCCTGGAAAACTATGATTCCATGGCAGCTGTAATCATCAGAGATATGGATGCCATAAAGAAAGAATATGGAAGAAAACGTCGTACAGCGATCGAAAATGCAGAAGAAGCAGTCTATGAAGAGAAGAAAATGGAAGAGATGGAAGTCTGCTTCCTGATGGACCGTTTTGGCTATATGAAGCTGATCGACAAAAATGCCTATGAGCGTAACAAAGAGGCAATCCATAATGAGAGCAGATATGTGTTCAACTGTATGAACACGGACAAAATCTGTATCTTTACAGACAATGGCAAGATGCATACGATCAAGGCAGCAGATATACCGCTGGTGAGATTCCGTGATAAGGGAGTACCGGCAGACAATCTCAGTAACTATGACAGCGCACAGGAGCGTATGCTTTATGTGGCTCCGATCGGACAGATCCGGTCAGACAGACTTCTGTTTGTAACAAAGACTTCCATGTGCAAGCTTGTGGAAGGTGCAGAGTTTGATGTGTCAAAACGTACGATCGCATCCACGAAGCTGGCAGAAGAGGATGAGCTGATCTTTATTGGAAGTACGCTGGAAATGGAACAGATCGTAATGCAGAGCCATGGCGGATGTTTCCTGCGCTTCCTGACACAGGAAATTTCAACCATGAAGAAGACGGCACTTGGTGTCCGTGGTATGAAACTGGCAGAGGGAGACTACGTGGAACATGCCTATCTGCTTGCGGCACATCAGGAGTATGCGATTTCCTATCATGATAAGGAATATGCACTGAATAAGGTACGTCTTGCAAAACGTGATACGAAGGGCGTGAAGCCAAGAATATAAACCACAGTGTTTTTTGCTTTCCTGTTATGAGTGCGCCTGCTTTTATAAACGTAGCTTATAGCCTTATAGTTTATTCTGAAATATCCGTTGAACGGATTGATATTCCTGAAATTCGTATGCTATACTGGTAAGGATTATGGATGTATGAATGTAAATCTGAAAAAGCAGAGAGGAGTATATTATGAGCGGATTTTTTGGAGTAGCATCAAAAGAAGACTGCGTACTGGAGCTCTTTTACGGAGTGGATTATCATTCCCATCTGGGCACACGTCGCGGCGGTATGGCTGTATATGGAGAAAACGGATTTGACCGTGCCATCCACAACATTGAGAACACACCATTCCGTACAAAATTTGACGGAGATGTAGGTTCCATGAAAGGAAACATGGGAATCGGATGTATTTCTGATTATGAGCCGCAGCCACTTCTGTTCAGTTCAAGGATTGGAAGTTTTGCCCTTACTTTTGTAGGAAAGATCAACAACTATGATGAACTTCTGCAGAAGATGTATGATACCACAAAGGTACATTTCCAGGAAATGACCAACGGAACAGTCAACGTAACAGAGTTGATTGCAGCGCTGATCTGTGAAAAAGACAATTTCGTGGAAGGTATCCAGTACGTACAGGGACTGATCGAAGGTTCTATGACACTGGTGCTTCTGACAAAAGACGGAATTTATGCTGCCCGTGACAAGATGGGCAGAACTCCTGTTGAGATCGGACATAAAGAAGGTTCCTATTGCGTGTCCTTTGAGAGCCATGCCTATATCAATCTGGGATATGAAGATTATAAAGAACTGGGACCTGGCGAGATTGTCTTTGTTACAGCAGATGGTGTCAAAACACTGGTAGAACCTGGAAAGAAGATGAAAATCTGTTCCTTCCTCTGGGTTTACTACGGATATCCGACAGCATCTTATGAAGGTGTGAATGTAGAAGAAATGCGTTACCGCTGTGGAAGCATGCTTGCAAAAAGAGACGGCGATTCTGTTCATCCGGATATTGTAGCCGGTGTTCCGGATTCCGGTATTGCGCATGCTATCGGCTATGCAAACGAATCCGGTACTCCTTATGCAAGACCGTTTATTAAATATACACCTACCTGGCCGAGATCCTTTATGCCGACTAATCAGAAGCAGCGTAATCTGATCGCCAAAATGAAACTGATCCCGGTGCGTGCATTGATTAAGGACAAAAAACTTCTTCTCATCGATGATTCTATTGTACGTGGAACACAGCTCCGCGAGACAACAGAGTTCCTTTACAGCAGCGGTGCGAAAGAAGTGCATGTACGTCCTGCCTGCCCTCCGATCATGTATGGATGCAAATACCTGAATTTCTCCCGTTCCAAATCAGAAATGGAACTGATCGCCCGTCAGGTGATCGAGAAAAGAGAAGGACCGAACTGTCCGCAGGAAATCCTGGATGAGTATGCAGATCCGCGTACAGAAAAATACGAGCAGATGGTGCAGGATATCTGCAAAATGCAGAACTTTACAACCCTTCGTTATCACAGACTGGATGACCTTCTGGAGTCTATCGGAATTGAGCCATGCAAGGTATGTACATACTGCTTTAACGGTAAGGAATAATTCATTTTGGCAAAAAAGCCTTGCTTTTCCTATTATATGGTGCTAGAATGAGAATAACATGATAACGGACAACAAGAGAGTGGACTTCGGTCCACTCTTTTTGCGAGATGGTCCGGATGTGCGAAAGGCAGGTGGAAATATGAGCAGACGAGATGAATATGAACAGAAAGCAGAAGCAATGCTGGCACCGATCGTGGAAAGCCAGGGATTTGAACTGGTAGATGTAGAATACGTAAAGGAAGCAGGCAACTGGTACCTGAGAGGATACATTGACAAACCGGGCGGAATCACAGTTAATGACTGTGAAGCGGTCAGCAGAGCGTTCAGTGATAAACTGGATGAGAATGATTTTATTGAAGACAGCTATATCATGGAAATCAGTTCACCGGGTCTTGACAGACCTCTGAAGAAGGAAAAAGATTTTGTCAGAAGCATGGGCAAACTGGTAGAGATCCGCACCTATCGTCCAATTGAGAAGCAGAAAGAATTCTGTGGAGTTTTAAATGCGTATGATGAAAGCAGTGTAACGATCGATGAGGACGGACACTTACGCACATTTGACAGGAAGGATATTGCCCTGATTCGACTGGCAATTGAATTTTAGATACGATTCAGATATGCTTTGATAAAATGAGGAGGAAATAACAAAAATGAACAAAGAGTTAATGGAAGCCCTGGATATCCTGGAAAAAGAAAAAAACATCAGCAAGGATACATTACTGGGTGCTATTGAGCAGTCCCTGATCCAGGCTTGCAAGAACCATTTCGGTAAAGCGGATAACGTGCATGTGACGATCAACCCGGAAACATGTGATTTCAGTGTTTATGCAGAACGCGAAGTTAAAGAATTTGTAGAGGATCCGGCACTGGAGATCTCACTGACAGAGGCACAGAAGATCAATACAAATGCTGAACTCGGTGATATGATCAGAGTTGAGATCCATTCCAAAGAGTTTGGACGTATTGCAACACAGAATGCCAAAAACGTAATCCTTCAGAAAATCCGTGAAGAAGAACGTAAGGTTCTTTACGATCAGTATTACGGAATGGAGAAAGAAGTTGTTACAGGTATCGTTCAGCGTGTAATGGGCAAAAATGTCAGTGTAAACCTTGGCAAGGCAGACGGTATTCTTGGCGAAAATGAACAGGTGAAGGGCGAAGAGTTCGAACCTACACAGAGAATCAAGGTTTATATCCTTGAGGTAAAAGACACTCCGAAGGGACCACGTATCCTTCTTTCCAGAACACATCCGGGACTTGTAAAACGCCTCTTCGAATCAGAAGTTGCAGAAGTCAAGGACGGAACTGTTGAGATCAAGAGCATTGCCCGTGAAGCAGGTTCCCGTACAAAAATCGCTGTATGGAGCAATGATCCGGACGTTGATCCGGTCGGCGCATGCGTTGGTATGAACGGTGCAAGAGTTAATTCTATCGTAGAAGAACTCCGCGGCGAAAAGATCGACATCATCAACTGGGATGAAAACCCGGCGATCCTGATCGAGAATGCCCTGAGCCCGGCAAAAGTAATTGCTGTTATGGCAGATCCGGATGAAAAGACAGCGCTGGTTGTTGTTCCGGATTATCAGCTGTCTCTTGCAATTGGTAAGGAAGGACAGAATGCACGTCTGGCAGCCCGTCTGACAGGATTCAAGATCGACATCAAGAGTGAGACACAGGCAAAAGAGTCTGGTGATCTGTACGATTATGATGAAGAAGAGTACTACGATGAGGACGCAGACAGAGAAGAGGATGCTGTAGAAAAAGAAACGGAAGAGACAGAAACTGAAGAAGCAGAAGAAGTTTCCGAAGAAGAAGCTACAGAAGAATAATTTATGAAGACAAAGAGCAAAACACCTCTGCGCCAGTGTACCGGATGCAGAGAAATGAAAAGTAAGAAAGAAATGATCCGAGTAGTAAAGACCCCGGAGAATGAGATCGTGCTTGATGCAACAGGCAGAAAAAACGGAAGAGGCGCATATGTCTGTCTTTCCGAAGAATGTCTGGAGAAAGCCGTAAAGAGCCGGGGACTGGAGCGGTCACTCAAGACCGCAATACCGGATGAGGTCTATGAAGGCCTGAAAAAGGAGTTAAATCATATTGAAAAACAACAATAAAGTGTTATCGCTGCTGGGGCTTGCCACAAAAGCAGGCAAAGTTGCCAGCGGAGAATTCTCAACAGAGAAATCTGTGAAGAGTGGAAAAGGTTTTCTGGTACTGGTTGCGGCAGACGCATCCGAGAACACCAGAAAAAAATTCCGCAACATGTGTGAATTTTACGAAGTACCGGTATATTTCCTCGCTGATAAAGAGGAACTGGGAAAATTCTGCGGCAAGGAATTTCGTGCCAGTCTGGCGGTACAGGATGAGAACTTTGCGAAAGCAATGATAAAGGAACTGGAGAAACAGCAGTAACTGAAACAAGATCCGGAATCATTGGCGTGAAGGAGGAATCAATGTGCCGAAGAGCAGAGAGCATGAACCTGCCAGAATAAAAGAACATTTATCACAAAGGGGAAAGGAGCAGATTACCAAGGTGGATAATTCCAGAACAGATGAAAAGATGGTAACAACCAAACCGGAAGCAGAAAAGACAGAGGCTCCCAAAAAGAAAAAAAATATTATTCGTGTATATCACGCGCAGAATGCAAGTGACGGAGGCAAAAACAGACCGAAACGTCCGACTGCAGATAAAAAACCGGCTGCAAAACCGCAGCAGAAAGAGCAGGCTGTAAAACCGGCAGAACAGAAACCGGCAGCAGAAGCAGCACCGAAGAAACCAGCTACAGCAGCACAGCCTGAAACACAGGAAACAAAGAAACCGGCAGAGCAGAAGCCGGCAGCACCTGCACAGAACCAGGCAAGACCGCAGAGAACAGAGCAGGGAAGCTACAACAATAACAACAGAAACCAGAACCGTCAGGGAAGAGACAATCGTGACGGACGCGGTGAGAATCGTGGTGACAACAGAGGAAACCGTGATTTCCGCGGAGGTGAGAGAAGATTTTCTGACCGTAACGGAAACGGCGGACAGAACCAGAACCGTGGTGGAAACCGTCCGGCAAGACCGCAGGGTGAAGGCCGTCCGGTACGCCAGGGTGAAGGCGGAGGCCGTCCGATGAGAGGCCAGGGCCGTCCGCAGCAGGGTGGTCAGGGAAGACCACAGCAGGGCGGAAACGGAAGACCGGATAACAGAGGCGAAGGACGCTTTGGTGGAAACAACGGAAACAACCGTGGCGGACAGAGATCCGGTGGCGGAAGAAGAGACAACGACGCTGTATTCACACCAGAACTGACCAAGACTTCCAAGGACAGCAAGAGAGAGCGCGACAGAGAGAACAAGAACAAGAAAAAAGATTTCGAAAAATCCGGTGCCGGTCATAACAGACCAAACCAGGGCGGCAAAAGAAATCTTTCCAGAATTCCGAAGGCTCTTCAGAAACCGACTCCTCAGCCAAAACAGGAAGAGAAGAAACCAGAAGTAAAAGAAATCACACTTCCGGAGAAAATGACGATCCGTGAGCTCGCAGAAGCTATGAAGATGCAGCCGTCTGTGATCGTAAAGAAACTTTTCCTCGAAGGTGTCATGGTAACTGTAAACCATGAGATCGATTTTGAAAAAGCACAGGAAATCGCACTTGATTATGACATTATCGCAGAACCGGAAGAAAAAGTAGACGTTATCGAAGAACTTCTCAAAGAAGAAGATGAAGACGAAGCAACAATGGTTTCCAGACCTCCGGTAGTCTGTGTTATGGGTCACGTTGACCATGGTAAAACATCTCTTCTGGATGCAATCCGTAATACACATGTAACCAGAGGAGAAGCTGGTGGAATCACACAGCATATCGGTGCATCCGTAGTTGAGATCAATAACCAGAAGATCACATTCCTGGATACACCGGGACATGAAGCATTTACAGCAATGCGTATGCGTGGTGCAAACTCCACAGATATCGCAGTACTTGTTGTTGCAGCAGACGATGGTGTTATGCCGCAGACCGTTGAGGCAATCAGTCATGCAAAAGCCGCAGGCGTAGAGATCATCGTTGCGATCAACAAGATCGATAAACCGAGTGCAAACGTAGAACGAGTAAAACAGGAACTTTCCGAGTACGAACTGATCCCGGAAGACTGGGGCGGAAGCACCATTTTTGTACCGGTATCTGCTCATACAGGAGAAGGAATCGATACACTGCTTGAAATGATCCTTCTTTCAGCAGAAGTACTTGAGCTCAAGGCAAATCCGAACCGTGCGGCAAGAGGTCTTGTTATCGAGGCACAGCTTGACAAAGGTAAGGGACCGGTTGCTACAATTCTTGTTCAGAAGGGTACACTCCATGTAGGAGATTTCATTGCAGCAGGAGCATGCAGCGGTAAAGTGCGTGCAATGATGGATGACAGAGGAAGAAGAGTGAAAGAGGCTGGACCGTCAACACCGGTTGAGATCCTCGGACTCAGCGATGTGCCGAATGCAGGTGAGATCCTGATGGCATTCCCAAGCGATAAAGAAGCCAAGAACTTTGCAGCAACATTCGTAACAGAAAACAAAAAGCATCTGCTTGAAGAAACAAAAGGCAAGCTTTCACTGGATAATCTGTTTGATCAGATCCAGGCAAGTGATCTTAAGGAACTGCCGATTATTGTCAAAGCAGACGTACAGGGATCTGTAGAAGCCGTAAAACAGAGTCTTACCAAACTGTCCAACGAAGAAGTTGTTGTACGTGTGATCCACGGTGGTGTTGGTGCAGTTAATGAGTCTGACGTTTCTCTGGCTGCAACTTCCAATGCGATCATCATCGGTTTCAATGTACGTCCGGATGTGATGGCAAAACAGCTGGCTGATCAGGAAGGTGTAGATCTTCGTCTGTACAAAGTCATTTACCAGGCAATCGAAGACGTAGAAGCTGCCATGAAGGGTATGCTTGATCCGGTTTACGAAGAAAAAGTAATCGGTCATGCAGAAGTTCGTCAGCTCTTCAAAGCTTCCGGCGTAGGAACAATTGCAGGAAGTTATGTCCTGGATGGTATCTTCCAGAGAAACTGCAAGGTACGTATCACAAGAGAAGGCGAGCAGATTTTCGAAGGCGAGCTTGGTTCTCTGAAGCGTTTCAAAGATGATGTCAAAGAAGTAAAAGCAGGATATGAATGCGGACTTGTATTTGACGGATTTAATGATCTCAAAGAAGAAGACAAAGTAGAAGCGTATATCATGGTAGAAGTACCAAGATAGGAGTGGATCATAAATGAGAAAAAACAGCATTAAGAATACAAGGATCAACGGTGAGGTTCAGAAAGAACTCAGTACGATCATCAGAAATGAAGTCAAAGATCCGCGTATTCACCCGATGACCTCTGTCATGGCTGTGGAAGTTGCTCCGGACCTCAAAACATGCAAGGCATTTATCAGTGTTCTTGGAAACAAAGAGGCTAAGGATGCAACGATCCAGGGTCTTAAGACAGCAGAAGGATATATCAGACGACAGCTGGCGAAGAATCTTAATCTCAGAAATACACCGGAGATCAGATTCATTCTGGATGAGTCGATCGAGTATGGTGTGAATATGTCAAAACTGATTGATGATGTTGCCAGAAGAGATGCTTCATTAGGAAAGTCTGAGGAAGAATAAAAGGAGTGGCCATGAAAAATATAGCGGAAGTATTGGAAGGTGTAAAAACTGTTGGAATCGGCGGGCATATCCGTCCGGATGGTGACTGTGTCGGTTCCTGTATGGCGTTGTATCTGTATATCAGAAAATATTTTCCGGATATTGATGTGAATGTTTATCTGGACCATCCAAAACCGATTTTCGGACATATTGAATGTATTGATGAAATGAAAACAGAAGCAGAAGAAGACAGAGTGTTTGATCTTTTTATCACCTGCGATGTAAGTGCCAGAGATCGTCTGGCGCTTGCAGGTGAGCTGTTTGAAAAAGCGAACAGAACGGTATGCATCGATCATCATGTGAGCAATCCGGGATTTGCAGATGTAAATTATATCCATGGAGAAGTCAGCTCCTGCTGTGAAGTGCTGTATGGCCTTCTTGATCCGGAAAAAGTGATTCTTCCGATCGCGACAGCAATCTATACCGGAATGATCCATGATACAGGTGTGTTTCAGTATTCTTCTACGTCACCGGAGACTATGCGGATTGCCGGTGAACTGATGAAAACAGGAATTCCGTTCAGCAGGATCATCGATGAGTCTTTCTATCAGAAAACATATATTCAGAACCAGGTTATGGGAAGAGTTCTTGCAGAAAGTATTCTTCTGCAGAACGGTACATGTATTATCGGATATCTCAGAAAAAGAGATATGGATTTCTATGGAGTGACAGGAAGTGATCTGGACGGGATCGTCAGCCAGCTTCGTCTCACAAGAGGCGTAGAGGTTGCAATCTTTATCTACGAGACAGAAACACAGAGCTTTAAAGTATCACTTCGTTCCAATGGAAGAGTTGATGTGAGTAAAGTAGCAGTTTACTTTGGCGGCGGCGGACATACAAGGGCAGCAGGCTGTGATCTGCAGGGATCTATGTATGACGTGATCAATAACTTAACTGCTCAGATAGAAAGACAGCTTGCAGAAGAGGAGAACGCATAATGGATGGCGTACTGAATATCCGCAAGGAAAAAGGGTATACTTCTTTTGATGTGGTTGCAAAGCTTCGTGGAATTCTTCGTATGAAGAAGATCGGACATACCGGGACGCTGGATCCGGAAGCAGAAGGTGTGCTTCCGGTAGTCCTTGGTAAAGCAACAAAACTGGTTGATCTTCTGACAGAAAAACAGAAGACGTATGAAGCACTTCTTCACCTTGGCCTGGAAACAGATACCCAGGACATGACAGGAAAAGTTCTCAGAGAAGAGCCGGTCAATGTGACAGAGGAAGAAGCAATTGCCGTGATCAGAAGCTTTCTGGGTGAACAGCAGCAGATACCGCCAATGTATTCTGCGCTGAAAGTAGATGGCAAAAAGCTTTATGAACTTGCCAGAGAAGGCAAAACCGTAGAGCGAAAACCACGAACAGTTCATTTTTATGAAATAGAGATCAAAAAGATCGAACTTCCGTATATTCGTTTTTCTGTCACCTGCAGCAAGGGAACCTATATCCGTACATTATGTCACGATATTGGTCAGAAGCTCGGGTGCGGGGGCTGTATGGAAGAACTGATCCGTACCAGATCCGGAAATTTTGACCTGGAGGACAGTATGACACTGGCACAGGTTGAAGAAGCGGTAAAGAATGGTACAATAGAAAACCGGGTGATCCGTATCGGGCAGGTCCTGAAAGATTATCCGGAAATTTTTTGCACCAGAGAAGGTGACCGGCTTCTCGAAAACGGAAACGCTCTTTCAGAGAAAATGGTCAGAAATAATCATAAAGAAGGCTGGGTTCGTATGTGCGACAGCCAGGGTGAATTCAGGGGGATTTATCAGTGGGATAATGGTAAGAAACGTTATCAGCCACAGAAAATGTTCTTGTAGTCAGGAGTAACAGCATAATATGGAATACGTAAAGATTGAGGGACAGTTTCCGAAATTTTCCCGATGTGCGGTGACACTTGGGAAGTTTGACGGGATTCACCGTGGACACAGGAAACTGATCCAGACGATCCTGGACAGAAAAAGCGAATACGGAGAACTGGCAGTGGTCATGGCATTTGTTTCTGACAGACAGACGATCCTCACATCAGAGGAACGTCGGATACTTCTGGAAAAGATGGGAGTAGATGTACTGTTGGAATGTCCGCTGAATGATCAGATGAAACATATGAAGGCAGACGTGTTTATCCGTCAGATCCTGAAAGGTGATCTGCAGGCATCCTGCGTGGTGGTCGGCGAAGATTTCCGTTTCGGCTATGAACGGAAGGGAACACCGCAGCTTCTCGAAAAAGCCGGTGAAAAGTACGAGTATGATACGATTGTGGTCCCGAAGGAAATGGAAGGCAGCCGCAAGATCAGCAGTACTTATATCAGGGAAGAACTGAAAAAAGGAAATATGGAAAAAGTGCGAGAGCTTCTTGGAAATCCATTCTTTGCCGTTGGAACAGTTACGCACGGAAGAGGAATGGGACACAGAGATTTCTTTCCGACAGCGAATATTATTCCGCCAAAGCAGAAGTTGCTGCCGCCAAACGGTGTATATGTAACGCTGTCTCATTTTGATGGAACAGATTATCCGGGCATTACCAATATAGGATATAAACCTACTGTTGGCGAAGCATTTCTGGGTATCGAGACCAATCTGTTTGACTGTGATCTGGATCTCTATGGGCAGAACTGTACCGTTGATTTTTATAAATTTATCCGTCCGGAACAGAAATTTGCATCATTTGAAGCTCTGAAGGCACAGATCCGAAAAGACATCGAGGTCGGAAAAGCATATTTTCAGGAAGAAAAAACAGGGGTACTGTAAACTTTATAATATAAAAAAATAGTTATTTACAATGCCATCTGTTTTATGCTATACTATTCGAGGTGTAATTCAGCCCATATTCAGAGATTGGAATCTCCAACCGTTTCTTAATATGCGGCGGTTCATTAATTATTATATTTTAAGGAGGAAATCACAATGATTTCAAAAGAAAAAAAACAGGCAATCATGAAAGAATATGCAAGATGCGAGGGTGACACAGGATCACCGGAAGTACAGGTTGCAGTTCTTACAGCAAGAATTCAGGAACTGACAGAGCATTTACAGACACATCACAAAGATCATCATTCCAGACGCGGTCTGCTGAAAATGGTTGGACAGAGACGTGGACTTCTGGCATACCTGAAGAAAACAGACATCGAAAGATACCGTGCACTGATTGAAAAATTAGGTTTAAGAAAATAATTAGTATGCGGACGGGGCGGATAACCATCCGCCCCATTTTTACATGTTGCTGTATGATTTATGCATAGCAGATGTTCTGGCAGAAGTTATTTCCGAGACTACTGAAAAGTCCATTGTACACAGTGGCTTTTTCAGTTGTTTCGGGCTTCTGAACGACAGGATTACTGCGAACGTGATGAAACAGTAATGATGAATACAGAATTTAAAGGAGAAAGAATATGTACAAAAGTTATTCTATGGAATTAGCCGGCAGAACACTGACTGTAGATATCGGACGTGTTGCAAAGCAGGCAAATGGTGCAGCTCTGATGCATTACGGTGATACAACTGTACTTTCCACAGCAACAGCATCCAAAGAGCCAAGAGAAGGAATCGATTTCTTCCCTCTGAGCGTTGAATATGAAGAAAAAATGTATGCAGTAGGCAAAATCCCGGGAGGATTTAACAAAAGAGAAGGAAAAGCAAGTGAACATGCAATTCTTACTTCCCGTGTTATCGACCGTCCGATGCGTCCGCTGTTCCCGAAGGATTACAGAAATGATGTAACACTGGTAAACATGGTTATGTCCGTAGATCCTGAGTGTAACCCGGAGATTCCGGCTATGCTTGGTTCTTCTATTGCAACCTGCATTTCCGATATTCCGTTTGACGGTCCGTGTGCAACCACACAGGTTGGTCTGATCAACGGAGAGTTTATCATCAACCCTTCCCTGGCTCAGAAAGAACTTTCTGACCTTCAGCTGACAGTAGCATCCACAAGAGAAAAAGTAATCATGATCGAAGCCGGTGCAAACGAAGTTCCGGAAGATGTTATGATCGATGCTATCTACAAAGCACATGATGTAAACCAGGAAATCATCCGTTTCATTGACAAAATTGTTGCAGAATGCGGTAAAGAAAAACATCTCTATGCTTCCTGTGCAGTTCCGGAAGAACTGTTTGAAGCAATTAAGAAGATCGTACCGTCTGAAGAGATGGAAGAAGCCGTATTCACAGATGACAAACAGACAAGAGAAGAAAATATCCGTGAGATCACAGCAAGACTTCAGGAAGCATTTGCAGATAATGAAGAATGGCTGGCAGTTCTTGGAGAAGCCGTATATCAGTACCAGAAGAAGACCGTAAGAAAGATGATCCTCAAAGATCACAAACGTCCGGATGGCCGTGAGATCACACAGATCCGTCCTCTTGCAGCAGAAGTTGATATCATCCCGAGAGTACACGGTTCCGCAATGTTCACCCGTGGACAGACACAGATCTGTACAATGACAACTCTGGCTCCGCTTTCCGAGGCTCAGAGAATTGACGGACTGGATGAGTTTGAAACATCCAAGAGATATATGCATCATTACAACTTCCCGTCCTATTCTGTAGGTGAAACAAAACCATCCAGAGGACCGGGACGTCGTGAGATCGGTCATGGTGCACTGGCAGAAAGAGCTCTTGTACCGGTACTTCCGTCAGCAGAGGAGTTCCCATATGCAATCCGTACAGTATCTGAGACATTTGAGTCCAACGGTTCTACTTCTCAGGCAAGTATCTGTGCATCCACAATGTCTCTGATGGCAGCAGGTGTACCGATCCGCAAACCGGTAGCCGGTATTTCCTGTGGTCTGGTTACAGGCGCAACAGATGATGATTACATCGTTCTGACTGATATCCAGGGACTGGAAGACTTCTTCGGAGATATGGACTTTAAGGTTGCAGGTACACATGACGGTATCACAGCAATCCAGATGGATATCAAGATCCATGGTCTGACAAGACAGATCGTAGAAGAAGCAATCCGCAGAACAAAAGAGGCAAGAGAATACATCCTTACAGATGTTATGGAAAAATGCATCGCTGTTCCGCGTGATCATGTAAATAAATATGCACCGAAGATCGTTCAGATCCAGATCGATCCTCAGAAGATCGGCGATGTAGTCGGACAGAGAGGAAAGACCATCAATGCGATCATCGAGCGTACCGGTGTACAGATCGATATTACAGATGAAGGTGCAGTTTCTATCTGCGGTGTTGACCAGCACGGCATGGATGAAGCAAAGAAAATGATCAGCATTATCGCAACTGATTTTGCAGAAGGACAGATTCTTGAAGGAACTGTTGTAAGCATCAAAGAGTTTGGTGCATTTGTTGAATTTGCTCCTGGAAAAGAAGGAATGGTTCACATTTCCAAGATCAGTGATCACAGAATCAATCATGTAGAAGATGTTCTGACACTTGGAGACAAGGTAAAAGTTATCTGCCTTGGCAAAGACAAGATGGGAAGAATGAGTTTCAGTATTAAGGATGTACCGGAAGAAGCATAAATATGAGATATCATAATATA
>NZ_CAKROJ010000028.1 GCF_934372025.1 uncultured Blautia sp. | reverse complement strand
TTTTCTGCCGCTGCAGGAGCTGCTTCGGAAGTCTTATTTGCCTTCTTGTCAGCGTCCAGTGACTTCATCGTCGGGAAGAGCAGTACGTCTCTGATTGCCTGGCTGTCTGTCAGAAGCATAACCAGACGGTCGATTCCGTATCCGATACCACCTGTAGGCGGCATACCGATTTCAAGTGCGTTCAGGAAGTCTTCATCTGTGTGGTTTGCTTCCTCATCACCAGCGTCAGCAAGGGCATCCTGTGCTTTGAAACGCTCTCTCTGATCGATCGGGTCGTTCAGCTCGGAATATGCGTTACACATTTCCCATGTATTACAGAAGAGCTCAAAACGCTCTACCTTGCTCGGATCAGAAGGTTTCTTCTTGGTCAGCGGTGAGATTTCGATCGGGTGATCCATGATAAATGTAGGCTGGATCAGCTCTTTCTCACAGTACTCCTCGAAGAACAGGTTGATGATATCACCCTTCTTATGACGCTCTTCATATTCAATATGATGCTCGTCAGCAAGCTTTTTAGCTTCTTCATCATCTGCTACTTCATCAAAATCGATTCCTGCATATTTTTTGATTGCTTCGTTCATTGTCATTCTGGCAAACGGCTTACCAAGATCGATTTCTACACCATTATATGAAATCTTAGTGGAACCGCATACTTTTTCTGCCAGATAGCGGAACATGGACTCTGTCAGTTCCATCATTCCCTCATAATCTGTATATGCCTGGTAAAGCTCCATCAGAGTGAATTCCGGGTTGTGACGGGTATCTACACCCTCGTTACGGAATACACGACCAATCTCATAAACTCTTTCAAGACCACCAACGATCAGTCTCTTGAGATAGAGTTCCAGAGAAATACGAAGCTTAACATCTTCGTTCAGGGCATTGTAATGTGTCTCAAACGGTCTTGCAGCTGCTCCACCTGCGTTGGAAACCAGCATTGGAGTCTCTACTTCCATAAAGTCACGTCCTGCAAGGAAGTTACGGATCTCCTTGAGAATCTGGGAACGTTTGATAAATACGTTCTTGCTGTCCTGATTCATGATAAGGTCTACATATCTCTGACGATAACGTGTATCTGTATCAGTCAGTCCGTGGAATTTCTCCGGAAGGATCTGTAAACTCTTGGTCAGCATAGTCATTTTTTCAGCGTGGATAGAGATCTCGCCTGTTCTTGTTCTGAAAGCAAAACCTTCCAGACCGAAGATATCACCGATATCGGATTTCTTGAAATCTGCATAAGATTCTTCTCCGATAGCATCTCTTGCCACATAGACCTGGATATTTCCCTGCAGGTCCTGAATATTACAGAAAGAAGCTTTTCCCATGACACGCTTGAACATCATACGGCCTGCGATCGCAACGTGGATCGGGCTCGCATCCATAATTTCTCTTCTTTCTTCATAGTCCTTCTTGAGGACTTCTCTTGCCTGTGCTTCATCAAGACCTTCTACATCCGGAGTCTTGCGGTCCTTTAAGATCTCTGCCTCATGTGCTTCATAGAGATTCTTTACCTCAAGTGAATGATGTGTCTGGTCAAATTTTGTGATCTGAAATGGATCCTTTCCATTTGCCTGCAAGTCTGCAAGTTTCTCACGACGAACCTTCAGCAGCTGGTTGGTATCCTGCTTCTTCTGCTCTGCCACTATTTTGGCCTCCTTCTGTTCTTAAACTGATTTATTAAATATTTCTCTGGATCTCCAGAACTTTGTACTTCATGATTCCCATTGGCATCTCTACTTCAACAACATCACCTGTGTGAGCACCGATCAGGGCTTTTCCTACAGGAGATTCGTTAGAGATCTTGCCTTCCAGACTGTTGGCCTCTGTAGAACCAACGATCTTTAATTCCATATCTTCTTCGAATTCGTAGTCGTATACTTTAACCTTGCATCCAACGCTGATCTTATCAAGATCTACTTCGTCTTCAACAACAACTTCTGCATTTTTAAGAATCTTCTCAATTTCTTCGATTCTTGCTTCGATATCTCTCTGTTCATCTTTTGCTGCATCATATTCAGCATTCTCAGACAGGTCACCCTGTTCTCTTGCTTCTTTGATCTTTCCAGCAACTTCTTTTCTTTTGACAACTTTTAAATCATGCAGTTCGTCTTCCAGTTTCTTAAGACCTGCATATGTTAATAAATTCTTCTTTTCTTCCATAATTTTTACACCCTTTCAAAATAGCTGGTTATTTCTGTCATTTTTTCACAACAGAACACCTTGCGGGACATTCTCTGTAAACAGTTTCCTCAAAACATCTTACCTCAAAATAGGCAGACTTATTCTAGGATATTCACAATTCCAGTATTATACCCAAAGACGCCCGGATTGTCAAGCATTCCGGGCGTCTCCATATATATATTATTTTTTATTATTTTTTCCTTTTTTTTCGAAGAATCACAAAGAGCAGGATTCCTCCGAACAACAGGAAAAGTATGCTACAGGAATACAGATAATTCAGTGAAGCTCCCATGATTCCCCACTTCTGTACCATCAGTTTTGCAGGAAAAATTGTAAGAAGTGCGGTAATCGCATATACCACAATGATACAGCCACCCTTACGGATTGCAATCAGGATATTATACATCATATAAACTCCCGCACCAACAGTTCCTCCAATGAGCAGAACAATAAAATGCAGTTTATACGGTGACAGATCTACTCCATATATGATCTCCAGCAGTGTTCTTCCCAGAAGGTGCCCAGCGACAACGATCACACCTCCACATGTCAGAATAATTGCAATGATTCGCAATACATACAGTGAAAATTTACGGATATCATCCTTCCACCACAGCTCCGCAATCGTTGTGATCGTCGGTTTAAACACAAACTCACACATAAGCGTAATCACAAACGATGGCATAAACAACACACTGTAATATGTCTGGTATTCGTCCGTCATGACACTTGCCATGGCATATTTAGGAATATTATATAAAAGCAGAGATAAAAAGGTTCCCACAAATAACGGTGTACAGATTTTAAGCAGTTCCCATACGTTTGAAAGCTTTGGACTCCTTCCCGGACCGGCAGCCTCCCCCGGATACTTCACTGTAAATGCATGATTGATCACCAGACAAAGAGCCAGTGATGTAAGTGCTGTAGATGTACAGGTGAATGCCAGGCTGTGCGTAACAAGCAATGCGCCTGTAAAATATACTGCTGAATAGATATTTCTGACCGCCAGCATTTTTCCCATAATCTCGACATGGTAGGTCTGCTGGAAATTCCCATGAAAAACATCCTCAACAGCATCAACCATTTTCATTAAGATAACGAAACAGCTGATCACGATATATTCGCCGCTGAAACTCCATGCACTGTATATAATTCCAAAAATCATCATCAGCGAACAGGTCAGTATTCTGGAAATTCCATACTCTGAAAAGAGATATTTCCGCTCCAGATCTGTTGCCTGATAAGTACGCATTCCATATCTTCCAACTGTCAGCAACAACTGTGCTGTGGCATAGCTCAGTGAGAAAAAACCTGCCGGCGCTACCCCACAGATTCTTGTTACAACCATAAGATACAGGAACGAAGATACTGAATAACTCGTACTTCCGATCATATTCCACAAAAAAGCTTTTTTTATATTTTTTTCTTTATTCATTTCATGATCTCTTTTTTACAATAATCAGTTTATACATTTTTCCTGCAAATCCATACAGGCCTGTTTTGCGCAGGAGCGGTGAAAGGAAACGAATGATTCGGATTCCCAGGGCACCTTTTATATATTTTCGAAGCACAACTTCTCTATCTGGGGCACTCAAATATTCCTCCCAGAATTTTGCTCTGTTTCCAGGTGCTTTTGCTGCATATTCCAAATGTGGCTGCCAGCATTCTTTCGCAGATACTTCTTTAAACTCTGCTGCCTCTCTCAAATCATTCAAAACTGTTTCTGCTTTTTGTGTATTTGCAAAAATAACACTTACACCAGACTCTGTATCAAAAGTAAGTCCGGCTTTCTCACTGGTCCAGAAATCTCCAATCGTAAAATCTCCTGGTCGTTTATAACTGGTGTATCGACATTTAAAGCAGGAACTCCTGTTTCCATACAACCCCTGAAAAATCTTATTGAAAGAAAATTCACTGACAATATTATCTATATTTCCTTTCTTTAACTTTACATCAAAAGTCTGCTGCCGCCAGGATATCTTTTTGCTTCTCATGTTGACGTCCATAATCTCATCATCTGCCGCAATATACTTCTTTTTCAGGATATCCAGATAATCCCTCCAAAGCTTACGGCTTGGCACACCATGACAGATATTATCACAGGTATAAAACTTCTCTGTATTTACACGACGCGCCTTCAGATATTTCGTAATACCGGCAACCTGACATGGTGTACCGGTAAAAAGAACGACTCTGTCCTGTTTCAGATCATCTGCAATATGTGTATATACTTCTGTCACATCACTTTCCACATATTTCGATCTGCGGAATTTCGATACCTCTTCTTCTGTTTCCGCACGCATATGCCGAACATAGTAGTTTTCATCAAATGCAACACCATAGACAACCCCTTTCTGCTTCAGGGTCCAATCCGCCAGAAGTGTAAACATTCCACCGGAAGAGCTGTCTTTCAGTATATTTTCGTCATGATTTCTTGCTGCATAAATAGCCGGGGACGCAGTCTGACCCACATAATTATCCTGCATTGGACAAACCTTCTGACACAGCCCGCAATCCCGACACTTATCCTTATCCACTTCCGGATAATAAAATCCTTCTACATTCTGTTTCATTGTAATAGCCGAAAAATTGCATATGTTGCTGCATGCAGCACATCCACAGCAGTCTTCCGGCAGCTGGTTATCTAAAAACATATCTTCCTCCGAACATAAACTCAGACAAGTTCATCTCTGATCAGTTCATTTAATTTCTGAATCGAATGCTGTCTGAATCTGTCAATCTGTTCATTCGCATACGTAAAATCTATTTCCTGTGTAAGTTCTTCGTCTGAGACATCATTCATTGTCCGTTCTGACAGATTCACCATTTTCAGCAGTTGTTCCACCCTGCGGTTCTTATGATGTCCATCTGCCTTGGCAAAAAATTTGCGATTAAACAATAATGAGAATACGATTCCATGAAAAGAATCCGAGATCACATATTCTGCATTTTTAAACAGTCCCATCCACTCAGACGGTCCAATTGCAATCTTACAGCTGCATTTAAGAAGCCCCACCAGAGGAAATGGAATGTAAACAATACGATATCCTGTCTTTTTTTTCAGACGACGTGCAAAATCAACAATTTCCGGATTGATTCCCAGCTGGTATACCAGGATGTATTTTCCCCTGACATGTGGTTCTCTGAGCAGCGGCTGCCATTCCTCTGCTGTGAGCAGAAGGGTCGGATCACAGACAACATCCGGATGAACTCCCGTAAGTTCTTCCACAATATCTGCACCATAATCTTCTCTTACAAGAATTTTATCAAATGCTTTCAGAAGCTTACTATAGGATTCACGATATTGTTCCGGAGGAATATGTTCTCCTATACTGGCCGCATAGCTACATTTTTTCTTTCCCTCTGCAGGAAAATCAAGAAAATATGTCTGATCAAAATCTGTAAGTTTATAATCCCAGATCTGATCACTTCCGGCAATATAAACATCATACTTCTTTATGACTGCATTCATATTTCCCTTGCTTACCGGCTCACTGTATTTCATATGCTTACGGAACTGATTGCATTTACGACGACGCGGAATATAACAGATGTGTCCGATCACACCATAAATATAGTTAAAAACTCCCTTTTCTTTCAGATTTTTTATTCTGAAGGGATTGCTGATATACTGACAATCATAATCTATGATCTCCGGCCATGTTCCTGCTTCCCGTAGTTTCTTCTGCAATGCATAGCTTTGTAAGATTGCACCATAATTATCATAATTATGAAACGTGATTACCCCTACTCGTTTTTTTCCCATAGCTTCTCCATTCCATATTTCTTACATCTACAAAAGGTATCATAAAAATATAATATAGCAATATTGATATTAAAAGTAAATAATAATTTCTCATTTAGCAGTTGACTATTATAGATGGTTTATGTGATACTTTAGTAAATATACAAATTAATTGGAGGCATTCTAATGTTAGATAAAATAGCAGTTCTGATTCCCTGTTATAACGAAAGTACATCCATTGCCAAAGTTATAGCTGATATGAAGAGAGAACTACCTGAAGCAACCATCTATGTATATGACAACAATTCCACCGATGGTACTGACAAAATTGCACGAGAAGCCGGTGCAATTGTACGTTATGAGCACCAACAGGGAAAGGGAAATGTCATTCGCAGCATGTTTCGGGATATTGATGCACGTTGCTATCTCATGGTTGACGGAGATGATACTTATCCTGCTGAATATGCTCGTGAAATGTGCGATAAGGTTCTCAACGACCGAGCAGATATGGTAGTCGGAGACAGACTCTCTTCCACGTATTTCACCGAAAACAAACGACCTTTCCATAATTTTGGCAACACACTGGTTCGCGGCAGTATTAACTGGCTTTTCCACAGCAATATCCGAGATATTATGACCGGTTACCGCGCTATGAGTTACCAGTTTGTAAAAACATTTCCCGTATTGTCACAGAATTTTGAGATTGAAACAGAAATGACCATACACGCAATCGACAAAAATATGCAGTTTGATAATGTAATCGTGGACTACCGTGACCGCGCTGAAAACAGTGAATCCAAACTGAATACCTATACCGACGGTTTTAAAGTTCTCAAGACCATTATTAAAATGTTCCGTGATTACAAACCACTCAAATTTTTCTCCAGTATTGCTGCATTCCTCATTTTACTGGCATTTGTATTCTTTATTCCGATTCTGACGAAATATATGAAATTTGGAATTGTAACCAGAATCCCAAGTCTGATCGTCATCGGATTTGTAGTAGTGACCGGAATCATCTGTCTTTTCTCCGGAATCATTCTTACCACGCTTGTACGCCAGCACAAACAGGATTTCGAATTTCATTTGAATATTGTCGCTTCTCAGTTCAAAGAATTATGTGACAATGAAGAAAAATAATCGCTTATATCACAAAAGAGATGCCCTTCCCGGACATCTCTTTTATATTTCATTTTTACCTATCACTTCTCATCTGAATTGCTTATCTGTTTTGTATATATTCCGGCTAATAATGGCATTCCATACAAAATAGGGAATGTGTATCGCATATGTCCCAGCACTGTCGGGCCCACAAATGTTATCGCCAGTGTCAGCAATAACGAAAGTCCCAATAACAATATCTTTCCATTTTTACGGCATAATGCACTGAGACAGATTGCCAGAAGAAGAAAATCCATTACACCCTGATTTACGTAAAGTCCAAAAACACCTGAATCACAGAACTTATCATAATAGTTTTCATGAAGTTTCTTTTTCTTTTCTTTAAAAGTACGTGCTGATTCATAAACCTGCTTAAAGTCCGGATCTTTGATTTTTTTTATGGCTTTGTAAATTCCGGAATAATATTTTCCATTCGTCTTCAACGGACTGAACAAACAGTAGTTCTGCATCAATGTTGCATTTACATAGGTAACCGGATGACGGAAAAACAGTTTAATCCAGACTTTCATATAGTTCTTCAGATCTTCGGATGTTGAATCGTAATTAAATCCATTTTTTACACCATCAAAGCTGTATGGATTATACTTTTCTTTATATGTTTCCAGATCATAGCGCATCACCTTCTGAATCGTTGCCAGCTCATCGGCTGTCAGATCATCACTGTGATACACCAGATAACGAGAGGTCTGCTGTATCGGCATTGCCAGCATTGCTCTGGTAGAAACATTGCTGCAGCCATATTTGTTTTGCAGCCATGCCACATTCATTCTTCCTGCACACAATGGTACGATCAGGGATGCCAGAATCAATACTGTACAGATAATTTTCTGCTGACGGCGACACAACAGATATCCCTCATATATTGCCAGAAAGAAGATGATCACCGCTATGACATAGACTCCATTCTGTCGGAAAAAAGCGCCCAAAACAGCACAGATTGTAAGTATCGGATGACGCCATTTCTTTAAATATTCCTCTTTTTTAAACAAATACCATGCCAACTCATCCATCAACAGCAAAAGAGCTATACTGTAGGGAATATCTCCAAGCAATGTTGTTGAATAACCTGCAAATACCGGAACTATAGAAAATGCAACAAGTGCAGCTGCCTGAAAATATCTTGAAAGTTTCAATTTTTCCATCGTAGAAATTGTATGAGCAAGAATCAGGAGCATCACCAGTGCCTGTATCAGACCCAGCAGAAATAACCCCTTCTCAATACTTCCAATGGAATTTCCCAGATCTGCAAAATGTCCCAGAAGCTGCGTATGAATAATGGAACGTTTCGTCGAATACGGTGACAGACCATAATACTGCCTGAGACTGTTAATCCCGTCAAACGGCATCGTAACCGGATAATGAATAACAATATGCGGAATCCAGCACACAGTCATAATAATAAATGATTTCAGAAAACAGTGTTTATCAAACAAAAAGCAAAATACTTTCTGCAGTTTTTCTGGTATATTCATAGGAACAAGCTCTGTAAAAGCATTGACTGCTTTCAGCATCATATAAAAGAATATAAAAGCTCCTGCAAAAACCAGAACCATTTTAGCACGCGCATGTTCATCTGTTGCAAATATTGCCGCAAAATCCGCATCCACTATATAGAATTTTCCCATAACAGAGGAAGCAGAAAATACCATATCTACAATGACTGCCAGTACCGTAAACCATATATTTCGCGAAGTAAAACACTTCGCCAAAATTTTCTTATACATAATAAAAAACAATGCCAGCATGCCAGTCTGAATCAATGCTGCTCCGGAAACAGACATAACCAGTGAAATGAAATTATCTGTAATTGTAAACGAGATAAAAAAAGTACTCAGCAACGCATATATAAAAATGCTGACATTATTTACCAATAGCTTTCTCATATATATCAATCCCTTCTATCTGATCTGCTGTTAATCACGAAAAGATAATAGCTTCTCCAGTTCCTCATAGCTGCTTACCATATTAGAATCTCTTCGCAGACCGGCACTGTGTTTCATTCCGGATGTATACCATGCGATATGTTTTCGCATTTCACGGATTCCGGTGAATTCACCTTTTAATTCAATCTGCATTCTCGCATGCCGAAGAATCATCTCGCGAATTTCTTCCCAGGATGGGCGCGGAAGCAACTCTCCTGTACTAAAATAATGTTTCATTTCCCGGAATATCCATGGATTTCCCTGCACCGCGCGCCCGATCATAATACCATCACATCCGGTTTCTTTCACCAGCGCCTCCGCTTTCTTCGGAGAATTTACGTCTCCGTTTCCAATAACAGGAATAGAAACTGCTTCTTTGATTCTGCGAATCGTATCCCAGTCTGCCTCTCCAGAATAATATTGCTGGCGGGTGCGTCCATGAACTGCCACTGCTGCTGCACCGGAATCTTCTATGATTTTTGCAATCTCTACAGGATCTACCGGATATCCTTCAAAACCGATACGGATTTTCGCCGTCACAGGCTTCTTTACTGCATGAGATACCTTTGTCACAATCTCACGGATCAGCTCCGGAGTCTTAAGAAGCGCCGATCCCTCACCATTATTGACAACCTTCGGAACAGGACATCCCATATTAATATCCAGAATATCAAAAGGCTGCTCCTCAATACTCTTCGCAACTTCAGCCATCAGATCCGGTTCACTTCCAAATATCTGCATGGAAACAGGATGCTCCACCGGGTCGATCTGCATAAGCGAAACCGTATTTTTATTATGAAAAGAGATTGCTTTTGCACTGACCATTTCTGTACAAAGGAGGCCTGCCCCCTGCTCTTTACATAAAATACGGAAAGGAAGATCTGTAACACCTGCCATCGGTGCCAGAATAAAAGGATTGTCCATCTCCACCGGACCAATTTTCCACTTCATTTTCATAGGTATTTCCATAAATCAGTTTCCTTTATCCGGCATTTCTTCACTATCTTCTATAGTTTCTCCAAGAAAAAATACCTTATAATACATTTCAAGAGACCGCAGAAGTTCTTCTTTTTCTGTCTGTAACTTTTTGATTCTGAGAACACTTCCAATCTCATCATACATGGCATCTGCATCCAGGGCTTCTGTCTTAAACTGCAGATTTCCATCCTCATCAAATTCCAGTGTCAGAATGCCTCCGATCTCTTCCGTATAAAGAACACACATAATATGCAATTCCTGTTTGATTGTTTCCGGAAGAGAATCAAAATCTTGGTTAAAATAATATTTCTGCTCATAAGCACTTGCGCCACAAAGCACAACATTTTCCTGATACATAAAAAACTCCTTTTTGTTCAATTTATCTGCTGGCTCAAATATAACTGTACAAGCCTCTCACGGATACTTCTCCTGAACATACCTTACGAATCTCTCCACTCTGCATACGAACCAGAAGAGCTCCATCTTTATCTATTTCAAGTGCAACTCCCTCAAACGGGCTGATCTTATCCAGTACACGGACCGGCTGGCACTTGTTTGCCAGAAGCATATTATACTCATCCAGCATCAGTGACAGGTCACAGGTCTGCACAAACTTTTCATAGTTGGCCTCAAACTTCTCCATCACAAGACCGATCATACGGCTGCGGTCATATTTTTTTCCTGTTTCCAGGTAAAGAGAAGTCGCTTTATCTTTAAGGTCATCCGGAATCTCTTCCAGATTCACATTGATTCCATCGCCGATGACCACCTCACGGATTTTTCCATCATGAAGTCCCATTTCTGTCAGGATTCCACAGATCTTTTTATGTGAGACCACTACATCATTCGGCCATTTGATCGAGACATCCACGCCAAACTCACGGACTGCCTGCGCCACACTCAACCCCATAACAAGGGTCAGCATGGATGCATACTGTGGTTCAAACTCCGGACGCAGAAGAATCGACATCATAACAGAACTGCCTTCCGGTGCTGTCCATCTGCGGCCAAGGCGACCCTTGCCGGCAGACTGGAATTCTGTGACTGCCAGAGTTCCATGCTCGGCCCCTTCTTTTGACAGACGTTTGCACCAGTCATTGGTGGAATCTGTTTCTCTTGCAAAATGGACGGTTTTGCCCGCCCATTTTGTATGTATTTCTTTTGAAATTGTTTCTTTTGAATATATTGTATTAACTGTACCTATCATTTATTCTCCGGCTCTCCAAGAGTTGCAACCATAACTGCCTTAATGGTATGCATACGATTCTCAGCTTCATCAAATACATGAGACTGTGAAGATTCAAATACCTCATCTGTAACTTCCATATCTGTCAGATTGAAGCGTTCTCCCATCTCTTTGCCGATTTTTGTCTTAAGATCATGGAATGCCGGCAGGCAGTGAAGGAAGATTGCATTTTCTCCTGCATTCTTCATAACGTCCATTGTTACCTTGTATGGTGTCAGTTCTCTGATACGTTCTTCCCATACTTCATCCGGTTCGCCCATGGATACCCACACATCTGTGTAGATAACATCTGCATTCTTCGTTCCACTCTGTACATCCTCTGTCAGAGTAATGCTTCCACCGGAAGCCTCAGCATAAGTTTTGCACAGATCAACAAGTTCCTGATTCGGGAAATATTTCTTTGTTGTGCAGGCTACAAAATGCATTCCTAACTTGGAGCATGCGATCATCAGTGAGTTACCCATATTGTAACGGGCATCTCCCATGTATACAAGACGACGTCCCTTAAGATCTCCAAAATGCTCACGGATTGTCAGCATATCTGCAAGCATCTGGGTCGGATGATATTCATTGGTCAGACCATTCCATACAGGAACTCCGGCATATTTTGCCAGTTCTTCAACGATTTCCTGCCCAAAACCTCTGTACTCAATTCCCTCATACATTCTGCCGAGAACTCTCGCAGTATCTGCAATACTCTCTTTCTTGCCGATCTGAGAACCGGTCGGATCCAGATAAGTACTTCCCATTCCAAGATCGTGAGCAGCAACTTCAAAAGCACAGCGTGTTCTCGTACTTGTTTTCTCAAAAATAAGAGCAATGTTTTTGCCTTTATAATATTCATGAAGCTCTCCTGCTTTTTTCTTTGCTTTTAATTCAGCAGCAAGATTGATCAGATAAGTGATCTCTTCCGGTGTAAAGTCTTTCAGTGTCAGAAAATTGCGTCCCTTCAAATTCATAATTTTTCTCCTCATGATTCCATATTTCAATACTTACGGATTGTTTCGTGCTTTGCACTCCCACAATCCTCTGTGACAATTTCCTTCAGCGATGCAGCAAGTCCTGCAAGCCCCTGGATTTCCGACGGAATGATGATTTTTGTCGCCTTACCGTCAGCAGCTTTAGCAAATGCCTCCAGGCTCTTAAGTGTAAGAACTGCCTGGTCTGCTCCGGCTTCACGAATCATGCGAATTCCCTCTGCATTAGCGTTCTGAACTTTGAGAACTGCTTCAGCCTGACCTTCAGCCTCCTTGATCATACGCTCTTTCTGCGCCTCAGCCTTAAGGATTGCTGCCTGTTTTTCTGCCTCTGCATCAAGAATTGCTGATTCCTTCTTACCTTCTGCCACAAGGATCGTAGATTTCTTCTCACCTTCTGCACGAAGAATTGCTTCACGTCTTTCACGCTCTGCTTTCATCTGTTTCTCCATGGCTTCCTGAATAGCAGCCGGTGGAATAATGTTTTTCAGTTCCACACGGTTTACCTTGATTCCCCAGGGATCTGTAGCCACATCCAGAGAGGCGCGCATCTTGGTGTTAATGACCTCACGGGAAGTAAGAGTCTCATCCAGTTCCATGTCACCAATGATATTTCTAAGAGTAGTTGCAGACAGATTTTCAATTGCCATGATCGGATTTTCCACACCATATGCAAAAAGCTTCGGATCTGTAATCTGGAAAAATACAACCGTATCAATCTGCATGGTTACATTATCCTTCGTAATAACCGGCTGTGGTGGAAAATCCACTACCTGCTCTTTCAGGTTAACTCTTCTTGCCACACGGTCAATAAAAGGTGTCTTGAAATGGATACCTGTATTCCATGTCTCTTTGTATGCACCCAAACGTTCAACTACAATTGCATATGCCTGCGGTACAATACGGATACAGGAAGCCAGGATCCAAAGTGCGAGTACGATCAGTACTACAATGATAATAATACCTGCCATGTTACTTACCCTCCTTTTCTTCTTTCACAATCAGTTTCACTCCCTGAACAGCCTCGATCGTTACGACCGCCTGTTCCGGAATTGTTACTTCATCAGAGGATGTTCTTGCCATCCACTCAATGTCATTGATGCGAACCTGCCCGGTCTGAGCCAGATTATTAATTGGCTGGATTACAACCGCCTTCTCTCCGATCAGACTGTTTACATTTGTCTTCGACACTCCCTTATTCATGTATCGAACTGCCAAAGGTCTTGTAAAGATCAGAAGAACCAGCGATACAACCAAAAACAGTATCCACTGTACCAGTACGCTTGCTCCCAGAACTGACACGATTGCTGCAATCAGTGCTCCTCCTGCAAACCAGATTGTTGTCAGTCCTACTGTGATTGCCTCGATTACGAGAAAAACAGCAAGTACAATCAGCCACATGATAGGTTCCATATTATCCCCTCCTCTGCTTTGCTGCCTCATACATCAGTATTCCGGCTGCCATAGCTGCATTAAGGGATTCCACCTGCCCACACATCGGAATTCTGATCAGACAGTCCGCGGCATCTGCAGCCCGGTCTGTCAGTCCCTTACCTTCATTTCCAATCAGAAAAGCGGTTCCTTCCGTATAGGATTCCCTGTCATAAGAATTTTTACCCTCTAAATGTGCGGCAAAAAAGTGAATTCCTCTGTCTTGAAGTTTCTGTTTTAATGATACCACATCTTCTACATAGAAAAAAGGAATTCTATAAATAGATCCCATTGTTGCACGAATAACTTTGGGATTTGTGATATCCACGCTGCTTTTTGTCAGAAAAACGCCACTGACTCCGGCACCTTCACCTGTACGAATAATCGTTCCGGCATTTCCCGGATCCTGCAGATCTTCCAATACCATCAATAAAGGCTTCTCCTCTTTCAGAAGATCTTCCAGTTCATAGGAAGGTTGCCTGAGTACTGTCAGAATTCCCTGTGGTGTCTGTGTGTCACACATCTGACGAAAAACTCCATTTTCAACAGTTTCCCATGAAAATCTGTGAACCTTTTCCATTACCTCATCATCTGACAACATAGATTCCGCCACATAAATCTTGTCAATCCACTCATCCGGAGCTTCCAGAAACATTTTACGTCCTTCTGCAATAAAAAGTCCCTGTTCTCTTCTTGCTTTTGCCTTCTGGTTTAGCTTTATTATATTTTTTACCTGTGTATTCTGTGCACTGGAAATCATAAAGTTACTCCTTTAATCCAGAACGGAGGCCGCCTGACGGTGGCCTCCGCTTTAAAAAACGTCGTTTTTTATTTTTTATAGTTATGAGAAAGAGAATTACATACTTCCCACATGTATGGAGAAACATCTTTCTGCATTGCAAGAGCTTCATTGATATCAAAGTCCATAAACTCACCATGACGATATCCAACAACACGACAGGATTTACCTTCTTTGAGAAGATCTACTGCAAGTGCTCCCATCATAGATGCATATACACGGTCTTTACATGTCGGGTTACCACCACGCTGCATGTGACCAAGGATAGTTGCACGTGTTTCAATACCTGTAGCTGCTTCAATACGTCTTGCCATTGCTTCAGAATGACCAATACCTTCTGCATTTACGATGATATGGTGTTTCTTTCCTGCTTTACGGCTTGCAATGATATTGTTGATCAGTTTCTGCTCATCATAATCATATTTTTCAGGAATCAGAACATCCTCTGCACCATTTGCAATACCACACCACATTGCAAGATATCCTGCATTACGTCCCATTACTTCAATAATACTGCATCTTTCATGAGATGTAGAAGTATCACGTACTTTATCAATTGCCTCCATTGCTGTATTTACAGCTGTATCAAATCCAATTGTATACTCTGTGCAGGCAATATCGAGGTCAATCGTACCCGGAACACCAATTGTATTGATTCCAAGATTTGCAAGCTTCTGTGCACCTGCAAAAGAACCGTCTCCACCGATAACTACAAGTCCGTCGATTCCATGTTTCCTGCAGATTTCTGCACCACGCTGCTGTCCTTCCTCTGTTCGGAATTCTGCACATCTTGCTGTGTAAAGGACTGTTCCGCCTCGTTCGATCGTATCTGATACGTCTCTGGCAGTCATATCAACGATTTCTTCATTCAGAAGACCGTTGTATCCTTTGTAAATACCCTTTACATTTAATCCACTGCTAAGTCCTCGTCTTACGACTGCTCGAATTGCAGCATTCATTCCCGGCGCATCACCGCCACTTGTAAGTACACCGATGGTTTTTATCTGTTTCTCTGCCATGATTCATTCCTCCATCTCCAGATTTCTTTTCTCACATATAATAAGAAATCTTGTTGTCTCTTCTACACATATTCGAAGTATAGTTTAAAGCATTTTCAGAAGTTTTTCAATACTCTTTCCACAAGTTTAACGTTGGATTCTCCATATTTTTTCCTTAGGTCTTCCAACAGATATTCTGTGATCTGGACATGATATACGGCAGGAAGACGCTTCATGGCATTTACATCTTTCAGATATATCACAACTGCAGAAGAAGCATTTCCCTGGGCATTTGCAAGCTCCTTCAAAAGTTCCTCTGCTTTCTGCGTATATTCCTCTTTATCACTGAACTGAATCCAGATTTCCCGCGGCATATCTTCAAAAGACCGAACCTTCTCCAGAATGAGTTTACTTGGTTTGTCATCCTCTGCATTGACACGCCCCTGAATAAATACCCTTGCATCTTCATTGATCATAGCCTGCCATTTTTCATAATCCCTTGGAAATACAACAATCTCCACGGTTCCCATCAGATCTTCCATTGTCAGGAATGCCATCACTTTATTATTTCTGGTATATTTAATCGTCTTCTCTGTGATCATACCACCGATGATCACTTTCTGTCCGTCATACACCTTCGGAATACCGGTTTCATCATCCGGCTGAAAATCTATAGTTCGAGCAGATATCATTTTTTCCATGATATTACGGTATTTTTCCAGCGGATGACCACTGAGATAAATACCCAGAACATCTTTTTCAAAAGCAAGAACCATATCTTTATCATATTCTTCCACATCCGGCATACGAATCTCATAATCTTTTTTATCTTCTTCACTCACCAGATCAAAGAGACTCATCTGTCCGGCAAAAGAATTCTTCTTCTCCTGTGCAATGCTGTCCACAATCTGCCCGTAAACAAGCATCTTCTGACGGCGATTACCTTCCATACAGTCCAGCGCACCGGCCTTGATAAAATTCTCAATTGCACGCTTATTTACTGTTCCTGTAAGCCGCTCTATAAAATCCTTAAGCGAACGATATTCCCCATTTATTTCTCTTTCTTCCACCAATGCATTAATTACCGGTCTTCCCACACTCTTGATCGCAGAAAGTCCATAGCGAATTGATCCATTATCAACAGAGAAGCCATAAGCACCTCTGTTAACATCCGGCGGCAGGATCTTAATGTTCATTTGTCTGCACACCTGAATATATTCAGCCACTTTATTTGGCATTTCAATCACAGATGTCATAAGAGCAGCCATAAATTCTACCGGATAATAATATTTCAGAAACGCTGTCTGATAAGAAACAACTGCATACGCTGCTGCATGTGATTTGTTAAACGCATATTTTGCAAAATCTGTCATATCATCATAGATCTTATTTGCTGTCTGCTCCGAGATTCCATTTGCAATGCAGCCAGGTACACCTTCTTCCTCATTTCCATAAACAAAATTCTGGCGTTCCTTCTCCATAACAGCAGCTTTTTTCTTGGACATCGCACGGCGCACCAGGTCACTTCGACCAAGCGTATACCCCGCCAGATTACGTACAATCTGCATAACCTGCTCCTGATAAACAATACATCCATAGGTTGGTTTCAGAATCGGTTCCAGCTGCGGACAATCATATTTGATCGTATCCGGACGATTTTTTCCTCGAATATACTGTGGAATAAAATCCATCGGTCCCGGACGGTAAAGAGAAATTCCTGCGATCACATCTTCCAGACTCTGTGGCTTCAGTTCCTTCATAAAGTTCTTCATTCCCGCACTTTCCAACTGAAAAACGCCATCAGATCTTCCTGTTCCAAGAGAATCAAGAACCCTTTTGTCATTATAGTCAATCTGCTGCATATCCAGTTTCACTCCGGTATCCTGTTCAACCAGATGTACGGCATTCTGGATAACAGTCAGTGTACGAAGTCCCAGAAAATCCATTTTCAGAAGTCCAAGCTCTTCCAGAGTGGTCATCGTAAACTGTGTAACGATTGAGCCATCTGATGCTCTGGACAGCGGTACATATTCCGAAACATCCTTCTGACTGATCACTACTCCCGCAGCATGCATGGAAGTATGACGCGGCAGTCCCTCAAGACGTTTTGCCGTATCGATCAGTTCATGAATCTCTTTTTCATCTTCATAAGCCTTCTTAAGCTCCGGATTCATTTGCAGAGCCTTATCAATTGTAATATTTAATTCCTGCGGAATCATTTTGGCAATCGTATCTACCTGCGCATATGGCAGATCCATTACACGACCAACATCACGGATAACACCACGGGCCGCCAGCGTACCAAATGTAACAATCTGAACAACACAGTCATCTCCGTATTTTCTTCTTACATAATCAATGACCTCCTGTCTTCTTTCGAAGCAGAAATCAACATCAATATCCGGCATCGACACTCGTTCCGGATTCAGAAATCGTTCAAACAGCAGATCATACCGAATCGGATCCAGCTGTGTAATTCCCAGTGTATATGCAACCAGACTTCCTGCTGCTGAACCACGTCCCGGTCCAACCATAATATCATGATCACGGGCATATTTGATAAAGTCCCATACGATCAGGAAATAATCAACATATCCCATATTTCTGATCGTAGAAAGTTCATAGTTCAATCTTTCTTTCAGCGCCTCTGTTACTGGCTGATAACGTTCTTCAAGTCCTTTAAAACAAAGCTCATTAAGATATTCCCATGAAGTATATCCATCCGGAACACCAAATTTCGGAAGCTTTGTAACACCAAATTCTATTTCCACATGACAACGCTGTGCAATCTTATGTGTATTTTCAAGTGCTTCTGTTGCATATGGAAAAAGCCTTTCCATCTCTTCCGGTGATTTCACATAATACTGACCGCCCTCATAACGCATACGATCCGTATCTGACAACTTCTTACCTGTCTGCAGACAGAGCAATACATCATGCGGCTGTGCATCCTCTGCAAGTGTATAATGTACATCATTTGTTGCGACCAGATCAATTCCTGTTTCCCGGTGCATTTTAAGAAGCTGTTGATTTACATTCTGCTGTTCCGGAATGCCATGATCCTGAAGTTCCAGGAAAAAATTTCCTTTTCCGAAAATGTCCTGATAACGAAGTGCTGCTGACTTGGCATCTTCATACATTCCCCTTGTCAGGAATCTTGCCACCTCACCGGCAAGACACGCACTTAAAGCAATAATTCCTTCATGATATTTTTCCAGAAGCTGAAGATCCACACGTGGTTTGTAATAAAATCCCTCAACAAATCCTTTGGAAACAATTTTCATCAGATTACTGTATCCCTGGTTATTTTCTGCCAGCAGTACCAGATGATAATATCGATCTTCTCCGCTTCCTGCTTCACGGTCAAAACGTGACCCCGGTGCAACATAAACTTCGCATCCAAGGATCGGATTGATGCCCGCTGCTCTTGCTGCACGATAAAAATCGATCACTCCATACATTACACCATGATCTGTAATAGCAGCACTGTCCATGCCAAGTTCTTTAACACGGGCCACATATTCTTTTATCTTATTTGAACCATCCAGAAGACTGTATTCTGTATGAACATGGAGATGTGTAAAATTCATAATTTTTTCCTTTACTCAAGCGCAGATTCAAATATTGTAAATACTATTTGATCAGATAAATTCTACGGTCTTTTATCTGAATCTTACCTTCTTTCAGAAGATGTCCAATAGCACGTTTAAATGCATTTTTACTCAGGCCGAATTCTCTTCGGATCACCTCCGGTGAAGCTTTGTCATCAAAAGGAAGTACTCCTGCAAATTCTTCTATAATACTCAGAACACTTTCTGCATCCTCATTGATCTGGAGATAAGCCTCCTGACGGTCACTGACATCTATTTTGCCATCTTCTTTTACTCTGGTCACACGCAGATCAAGAACTGTTCCCGGACGGTATTTTCCTTTTGCCTCTCTTGCCGGAATCAATGCAGAATATTTATTATCAACTGCAACAAACACTCCAAAATTATCACTGATCTGGTAAACACGGCCCTTTACCTGATCACCTTCTTTATATGGTGCTTCCTTTGACAGATACGGATATACTTTCATTGTTGCACAAAGACGGCTGCTTTTATCTACATAAACAGCGACCAGACATTCCTGCCCTTCAAAAATACGTGTTGTCTGCTCGTGATATGGAAGCAGAAGGTCTTTCTCCAGCCCCCAGTCAAGAAATGCACCTATTCTTGTCACCTGTTTTACTTTCAGAAGTCCTGCCTGTCCCACCATAAGACGCGGCTCATTTGTTGTTGCGATCAGACGATCCTGTGAATCCTTATAAATAAAAACTTCCAGTTTGTCTCCTGCTTTTATACCCGCCGGAACCTGTTTTGCCGGCAAAAGTACCTGGTGTTTTGTATCTGCATTCATATCTTCTGCAAGATACACACCAAAATCTACGGTCTTCACCACAAGTAAAGTCTGTTTCTTTCCTAATTCGATCATATTCATCCTCCGATTTTTCTATATATATTCTTTCATTTCTTATCAACCGATACCATCTGCCGCAATTACAGAATTTTATTCAAATTCCACGATTGCATATGGTTCACCCTTCTGATCATTCAGAAGAATCGTTATTTTTTCTTCATTTGTTGCTCTTGACGGATATATTATATCATTTAATCTTGCCTGTTGTTTATATTCAGCCCGCATCTGACGAATCTGAAAACCTTCCGGTAGATAATCCATTGCCATCTGTACATACTGACTGTTATTTACATGATGATTCGTATCCAGATGATGTTTCTGCACAGTAAAAGATTCCTGGTTCTCACATTTTTCTGGAATCACAATCTTTCTTGGTGCATAATTCATCTCTAATTTGGTTTCGAACTTTCCTTCTTTTCCGATATATCCCTCAGTGTCTTTTTCCTCCAGACGCACTGGAAGACCATTTTCTGCATTGATATATGTCCAGAAAGTATTGGCATACGCCAGACGCTCTCCACCTTCCGTTTCCATTGTGAAATTACGCATTCCCATAAAACCTCTGAATCCATATGCCCAGGTAGAAATTCTTATTTCTTCTCCCATATATGGATAACGTTCTACAATCACCTGCCATGCCGACAATACCCAGAACCGCTTTCTTTCTTTCAGAACTTCTATTCCAAGACCCACTTCTTCTGACTGAAAGGTACTACAGTCTTGAAAATAATTTAAAATCCCTGGCAGTGTCAATAATCCATTTTCTCCAATTTCACTGTAGCGAACACGTCCGCTGAAACTATATGCCATACCTTCACTCTCCTTATAAGCTTCTGTTTTGCTATTCCTATTGCAATATAAAGAAAAAAGCACCTCTTCCGAGGTGCTCAACTTAGCAGGGCTACAAGGATTCGAACCTTGAGATGACGGAGTCAGAGTCCGTTGCCTTACCGTTTGGCGATAGCCCTTTATTTGTTTTTCGCTTGCTTATCGCTCGCGACGAATGTTATTATATTACATGCTTTCAAAAAAATCAACCCCTTTTTTAAATTTTTTTAATTTTTTTCTGATATTTTTTTTGTCCTGTTTTTCATTTATGCACAGAACCGTTTTTTATAAAGATTCTTTTCTGTCAGATAAAATTTTAATGCCGTTCTACAGGAATAATGTTATAATAAGTTCACCTTAACAAATTAAAAAGGAGAAATCAGATGAGAGCAAACAATCTGACCCTGCTCACCGATTTATATGAATTAACCATGATGCAGGGCTATTTTAAAAATCCGACTAACCAGACTGTAATCTTTGATATGTTTTATCGCAACAACCCATGTGGCGGCAGTTTTGCCATCACTGCCGGTCTGGAACAGATGATTGAATATATTGAAACCCTTCATTTTACAGCTGAAGATATTGACTACCTCCGAAGCCTTCATATTTTTGAAGATGATTTTCTGGAATACTTAAGATCCTTCCATTTCACCGGAGACATTTATGCAATTCCAGAAGGAACTGTTGTATTTCCAAGAGAGCCACTTGTCAAAGTCATTGCTCCGATCATGGAGGCACAGCTTATAGAAACTGCCATCCTGAATATCATTAATCATCAGAGTCTGATTGCAACCAAAGCTGCCAGAGTTTGTTATGCCGCACGCGGTGACGGAATCATGGAATTCGGTCTTCGCCGCGCTCAGGGACCAGATGCCGGCATTTATGGTGCACGTGCTGCAGTCATCGGTGGATGTGTCGGCACTTCCAATGTCCTGACCGGTCAGATGTTCCATGTACCAGTACTTGGAACCCACGCACACAGCTGGATCATGAGTTTCCCAGACGAATATACCGCATTCAAAACCTATGCAAAAATGTATCCGAATTCCTGCACACTGCTGGTAGACACTTACGATGTTTTGAAATCCGGTGTTCCAAATGCCATTCGTGTTTTCGAGGAGATGCGGGAAGAGGGCGTTAAACTCACTCATTATGGAATCCGCATTGACAGTGGTGACCTTGCATATCTTTCTAAAGAAGCCTACAAAATGCTGGCAGCTGCCGGATTTGACGATGCAATTATTTCTGCATCCAGTGATCTGGATGAATACCTGATCGACAGCCTTAAGACACAGGATGCCAAGATCAATTCCTGGGGTGTTGGAACTAATCTTATTACCAGTAAAGACAATCCGGCTTTCGGTGGTGTATACAAACTCGCTGCCGTCAAAGATACAGACAGCAACAACTTTATTCCTAAGATCAAGCTGTCTGAGAATACAGAGAAGGTTACCAATCCTGGAAACAAGACTGTTTACCGTATCTACAGCAAATCTACAGGCAAGATTAAAGCTGATCTGATCTGCCTGGCAGACGAGGTATTCAATCCGGAAGAAAACATGATTATTTTTGACCCAATTGATACCTGGAAAAAGACCAAAGTACTTGGCGGCACTTATGAACTCCGCGAACTTCTTGTTCCTGTTATCCGTGAAGGCAAACGTATCTATACCTCTCCGGAAGTTATGGAGCTCCGTGAATACTGTCAGAAAGAACAGAACACTTTGTGGGATGAATCCCGTCGTCTGGTTAATCCGCAGAAGGTATATGTTGATCTTTCTCAGAAATTATATGATCTCAAGAAAAATCTGCTTGAGGAAATGAGCGAAAAAGCTCTCGATTAAAGTTTTTTACTGTGTCAATTTAACGCGTTAATTTCCTTTATTTTTTTCAGATAACGTGCTATACTGTTAGGCAGTAAAAAAAGTACTGTTCCTGTTTAAAAGGAACCATGGAGGAAATCTAAAATGTCAATTAAAATCAATCACGAACTTCCACTTCCTGAGGTTCTGAAAAATGAATACCCACTCAGTAATGAACTAAAAACGATCAAGAAAACACGTGACCAGGAAATCCGTCGCATCTTTACCGGTGAATCTGACAAATTCATCGTTCTGGTCGGTCCTTGTTCTGCAGATAATGAAGACACCGTATGTGAATATGTAAACCGTCTGAAAAAGGTATCTGACAAAGTATCTGATAAATTGATGATCATTCCGCGAGTATATACCAACAAACCGCGTACTACCGGCGATGGCTACAAGGGAATGCTTCATCAGCCAGAGCCTGACAAAGCACCGGATCTTCTTGCCGGAATCATTGCTATCCGAAAGATGCATATGCGTGTCATGCAGGAAACCGGTCTTTCATCTGCTGATGAAATGCTCTATCCTGAGAACAGAAGTTATCTTGACGATATTCTTTCTTATGAAGCAGTTGGTGCACGTTCTGTAGAAAATCAGCAGCATCGTCTGACTGCCAGTGGAATGGATATTCCTGTAGGAATGAAAAATCCTACCAGCGGAGATCTTTCCGTTATGCTGAATTCTGTTACTGCTGCTCAACATCCTCACCATTTCATTTATCGTGGATGTGATGTAGAAACTTCCGGTAATGATCTGGCTCACACTATCCTCCGTGGCGGTGTTGATAAATATGGCCAGACCATTCCTAATTATCATTATGAAGACCTTATGCGACTTTATGACTTATATTCCCAGAAAGACCTTCTGAATCCAGCTGTGATCGTAGATGCCAATCACTCCAACTCCAACAAGAAATATCGGGAGCAGATTCGTATCGTAAGCGAAGTTCTTCACAGCCGCAGCTATAACCCTGATATCAAAAAACTTGTTAAGGGTGTCATGATTGAAAGTTATCTTTTGGAAGGCCGTCAGGATATCAGCGATCATATGACTCCGGGATGTTCTATTACTGACCCATGTCTTGGATGGGATGACACAGAACGACTGATTTATGAAATAGCAGAAAAATGTTAAAAATGACCAGTGGCACAAAGCCACTGGTTTTTTACTGTTCCATCTGACGACCCAAAAAGCCTGCTGCAGTCTTTACAAGCATCTGTTCAGGATTTCCGAATTTTTCTCCAATTCCTTTTCCCATAAGTGCCACCGCTCCAATCGCATCACCGGCACAGATAATTGGTTGAATGATCAGTTCTGATACGCAATCTTTCTGATTTTCAACCAACGGAAGTAACTTTCGCTCTCCTGTATGAACACATTTCATTTCTCTTTCTGTAATCACTCTGTCCAATTCCCTGCTGATCATTTTTCCTATCAGTTCTCTACTTCCCTGTCCAGATGCTGCAACAACCTGATCATGATCTGTGATACAAACAACCATACCCGTTGTCTGTGCCAGTGCCTCTGCATATTCTTTTGCAAAAACACTCAGTTCTCCAATAGGAGAGTATTTCTTTAAGATCACTTCACCTTCTTTATCTGTAAATATTTCCAGTGGTGTTCCTTCTTTAATCCGAAGCGTTCGCCGAATTTCTTTTGGAATAACAACTCTTCCAAGATCATCGATGCGACGGACAATTCCTGTAGCTTTCATATGTTTTATGTTCCTCCTGTTGTTTTCCGTATTTAACACGTTACTTTATATATCGTAACCTGATAATCCTTTCCTGAAATATCTCAGGTGATGTATGGATATTATATGGAAAAAAAGAAAATTTATGTACTTTACTCATAAAATTCCAAAATCTGTTCCAAATTATCTGCGATGATGAGATTTTCTATAAATTTTAATAATTCCCTTTACATTTATATATAATTGAGTTATAGTCTTAATATACTTATTACGTAGTATTAAATACTACATTATATGTTATTGATTATTTTATGTCAGGAGGCATTAAAAATGAAACTTAAATTAAAAGATCCCTGGAGTGCTATCACACATGGTATCGCATTACTACTTGCTGCTGTCGGTGCTGCTCCATTACTTTTGAAAGCTTCTCATGGAGAAGACGCATTTTTACATGTGATTGCCCTTTCCATTTTCATACTCACTATGATTCTTCTCTATACCGCAAGCACTGTTTATCATTCTATTGATTCTACAGAAAAGGTAAACCGTCGTCTGCGAAAAATGGATCATATGATGATCTTTGTCATGATTGCCGGAAGCTATACTCCTATCTGCCTGATCGTCCTTCATAATAAAACAGGATATATCCTCTGTGCCCTTGTATGGAGTATTGCCCTTCTCGGTATTCTGCTCAAGGGATTCTGGATCACCTGTCCAAAATGGCTTTCTTCCGTACTTTATATTGGAATGGGATGGCTCTGCGTTCTCGCCTTTATTCCTATCTTTCATTCCCTGCCACGTGCCGGATTCAGATGGCTGCTTGCCGGAGGTATCATCTATACGATCGGAGGTATCATCTACGGGCTTAAGCTTCCTTTATTCAATGCCCGTCACAAAGAATTTGGATCTCATGAAATTTTTCATATATTTATCATGCTTGGAAGTGCCTGCCACTTCATCGTAATGTATTGCTTCGTATCTACCCTGCCAATTTAATGGCAGGGTAATTTTTTACTGTCTTTCTATTATTCCTCTGAAGTCATCCAGAACTCCATCATTTTCAGTTTTTCTTTTCGCGTTAGCTGTTTTATTGCATATTCTCTGCTCATAGCCTCTTGCTTTGTTGCATATCCTTCATAATATACAAGTTCTACAGGACGTTTTGCTCTTGTATATTTTGCACCGGCTTTTCCTTCATTATGTGCCTTTAAGCGCTTCTCCACACAATTTGTCCATCCCGTATAAAGCGTTCCGTCCGCACATCTCACCATATATGTATAATTCATTCTATATCCTCTCTTACAATTACCTGCTGCCCCAAACCTTTTCGACAGAATCTATGTAGGAAACAACTGTCAGCAGGGAATTACCCTCTGATCAGTTATTTCCATTCTTTGTGACTGTCCCACAGGCTGTTGCCTGCTGAATAGTTACAATCTTTCTATAATAAGCAGTCGGTTACATATTTGTATCTCACTCAATAAAACAGCAGGTAGGCAAATACCGACTGCGGATTTTCCCACCTGCTTTATTATACGTTCCATTTTAATTTTTGTGAATAACTTACGGTAAATAAGCAATCGGATCTATCGGTTCTCCATTTTTCTTCATAGCAAAATAAAGATTACTTCCTTCTTTGCTGTAGTATTTTGTCGGAGCTGCCACATATCCAATTATTTCACCCTCCTTCACTGTATCACCTTCCTCTACTGTCAGATCTGTAAGCTGTCCATAAATAGCCTGGTATCCACTTCCAATTTCCATCGTTACGGTAGTTCCAGTCTGTGCACTATTCTCGATCGCATAGACATTTCCCTGAACAGAAGCCATAACAGGAGCTCCTTCTACCGCCTGAACAGAAATCGCCGGACTTAATTTATATTGATCCAACGTTGGAAAATAAACAGTCTGATCCATATTATAATCCATAAGAATATTACCATCCACCGGCCACTTCATCAGCGTATCCTCTGAAAAATTTAATTTCGGCATTTCCTGTACATTCGCAGATGTATTTACAGATTCTGCCTGACTCTGTTTTGATGAAAAAGTTGTATCATCAGTTAATGTACTTTCACTGAATGTATCGTCTGACTTTTCATTCTGTTTGTTCGTAGAGTTCCCATTTTTAACAACCTGATCTTCTCTCTCTTCTGTAACAACTTCATTTTTTCCAATCTCCGCTTCTACGAGATCTGTTCCTGCATCTACTGTATTATCTGGTACAGACCCCATCATCATCCCCTCATCATAATAAGATGGATATCTTTCCTGCATTTTCTCATCTGTACCGGAAGTTCCCAACTGATAAACCCCAATTCCTGCCGCTGCAAGAACAGCAAAAAGCGCAGTATTCGCTGCATATCTTATAATTCTGCCTTTTTTCATATCCGTTTCACCTCTGTTTATAATCTTTTCATGCAACTGAACAGTAACTTTCTGTCATCTACTGAACAATTACGATGTTTCTATATTTAGAGATTGCCCGGAATCTGGCAAAATATACTTCTTTCTATGATTTTCATAAAAAATCTTCTGCAGTAATTTCCATCAATGGAAAATATGTATTCAAAATTTCCTTCCAGTTCTTTCCCTCTTTTGCCATCTCATTTCCTCCATACTGAGAAAATCCGATTCCATGTCCTTTGCCTTTGCTCAGAAATCGAACCAGATTGCCAACTTTCTGTATGGAGAAATCCGATGATGGTATTTTCATTCCTTTTGCAAAAGCTTCCGCTTCCAGAATTTTTTTATCTGCCATAAGACTGACCACATATCCACTTTCCTCTCTCTCTTTAACTTTTAACTCTTCCGGAAGCTGTTGTCTGTTTATATATACACTATTAAAATAATCTGATGCTGCTTTATCAGCACTGCTGTCTACTCCTTTTAAATATGCATACTCTGAATCATGAAATGCAATCTCTCCATTTCGTGTCTGTCCTGCACTTATCTCATGATACGGAACAAGTTTCACTTCTCCATTAAACGTAAGAATCTGTCCTTTTGTACTCTTTACAGCGTCTTCGAATTTTTGCTCTTTTTTATCCATAAATACACATATTTTCCATTTCTCTAAATTTTTTTCCTGTAACTTTTTATATTCTTTCTCCATTTCATTTTTGTTTTTTAATTTTCTGAATAAGTTACTTCTTGCAATCACTGCCTGTGCCTTTAAAGTTTCTTCTTCATAATCTGATGATATCTGCTCTTTCAATATAATCGGCAATATTATTTCCGGATCTGCATTTCTGTTCAAAAGTGCCATTTCTGATCCATTTATCAATATTGTTATCACATATGGAAGAACTGCCAATATAAACAGATTGACAAACATCCGATTTTTTCTTTTTTTCATATAAAGGACCTTTATGTACTTTATATCACTATATGTCGTCTATTTTTTTATAATCATATTTTACATATTTTTTTATCTCATCATGATATAATAGAAAAAAACTTCTGGAGGGAACTATATGATAGCAGTCTATCTGTCACCTATCTATCTACTGTTGAATCTGTATATCTTACGATGGGCATACCTTTGGATGGGAACATGTCACAGTATTCTCCGCACTCTGGCTTTTCGCCTCATATTTGCTGTTATATATATTTTACTTTCATCAAGCCTGTTGACTGGTTTCCTTATCAAAAAGCCCAAAGGTCTTCACCGCATACTTAAAACAACCGGAAATTATTTTCTTGGAATCTTTCTTTATACTCTGATAATCATTCTGATTGCAGACATGGGAAGAATGCTTTTCAAATATATCTTCCATGCATCATGGATTCATTCCAGGATTGTCTTTACACTTACCGGTAGTATTTGTGCTATACTGATTATTCTTCTGAATGCATACGGAATCTTTCATGCCAAGTATATTAAAATTATGCCTTATGAAGTAAAAATCAACAAAACCTTACCAACCAGAACATCCATGAAAACTGTTCTCGTGGCAGATACACATTTTGGATATAATGCAGGTATTCCGCATGCCAGAGAACTTGTTCGCAAAATAAATAACCAAAATCCGGATCTCGTCTGTATTGCCGGAGATATTTTTGATAATGAATACGATGCGATTCGCAATCCTGAAAAACTGAAAAAAATTCTACGCGGTATAAAATCCACTTACGGAGTCTACGCCTGTTGGGGAAATCATGATCTCAACGAAGAAATCCTTGCCGGTTTTACTTTTAAACACAAGGGTTCTGCAACTGACATAATAGACCCACGCATGCAAAAATTTCTTGAAGATTCCAATATTCAGCTACTGGAAGATGAAGCACTTCTCATTAATAATGAATTCTATATAATCGGACGAAAAGATGCGTCTCTGATTGAAAAAATACATGAAAAAAGAAAAGCCCCTGCCCAACTTACAGAAAAGCTGGACAAGGACAAACCAATTATTGTTCTAGACCATCAGCCAACGGAATTACAGGAACTTGCTGATGCAGGTGTTGATCTGGATTTATGCGGACACACACATGACGGACAGACATTTCCCGGAAATTTCACCATCAAACTGATGTGGGAGAATTCATGTGGCCTTCTGCACAAGGACAATATGACTAATATTACAACTTCCGGAGCTGGTGTCTGGGGACCTGCAATGCGTCTCGGTACTGATAGTGAAATCTGTAGCATTCTTCTACGATTTCAAGATTCTTAATTTATTTCAACAGCTGTTTTCTTATTTCTATCTAATAAGAAGACAGCTTTCTTGTCTCCCGGACCTTGCATCCAGAAAAAAAGCTTTTTCCACATCCTGTTACGCTTTATATAACTGCTTATCCACAATTCCCGAACTTTATCAGTCATTTTCTGTGCAAATCTATCTGCAATATGATCATTTCCTGTGGATAACACTTCTCCTGCCACATCTTCTTCAATACTTGCTGATACAGCATTTTTTCCAGGAATCATACTTACCATCAAACAAATCACCGCTGTTATCAGTATATGAAAACACTCTCGCACTTTCTTCACAATGCTCCTCCTTCTGCTTCCATTCATTTTATTATTGCAAACAGTTGCCTTTTTATCAACATGTCCAGTATCAGGACTGCGCACTTCCCACTACTGTACATTTCACATACGATATAATATATGCATAATCATAAGCGTATAGAACCTTATTCCTGGAATCCATAGCAGACATATTTTATTAAAACAAAAAAGACACTATTATAACAATAGTGTCTTTAAAAATGAGACATCGGGGATTCGAACCCCGGACAACTTGATTAAAAGTCAAGTGCTCTACCAACTGAGCTAATATCCCA
>NZ_CAKROJ010000027.1 GCF_934372025.1 uncultured Blautia sp. | reverse complement strand
AAGACAAAAGTCAAGTGATAAAGTTACTGGAAGAGCATATGGATCATTTCTTACAGGAAATGCAGATAAGTTGAAAGTGTAAAGAAGAAAGCCTGATTGATGCAGAAAAATTTATAGTAAAGGAAGCCAGACGCTAAGACGCAGTGCAAATTGTAATATTACAGTTTTGCACTGTGTCGTTTATATTATGGAGGTCAAATAAGAATGAAAGCAATCATATATACATCAAATACCGGAAGCACAGCGGAGTATGCACAATTACTGGGAAAGGAATTGAATCTTCCGGTACATAGTTTACAGCAGGCAAAAAACAAGGTGCCTGCCGGCAGTGAAATCATTTATCTCGGCTGGATTATGGCAGGAGGAATCAAAGGATATAAAGAGGCAGCAAAATTGTATAAAGTGCGTGCAGTCTGTGGTGTAGGCATGGGACAGACAGGCACACAGCTAAAAGAGGTCAGGGATAAAAATGCTATTCCGCAGAGGATTCCTTTATTTACGTTACAGGGGAACTTTGATGTGAAGAAGCTTCATGGAGCATATCGTTTCATGATGAATGTCATGGTTAAAACTGCCGGAAAGGGATTGGCAAATAAAACCGACCGTACGCCCGAAGAGGATGATATGTTAGATATGATGGTAAATGGTGGAAAACGAGTATCTTTACAGAATATGAAGGCAATTACAGAGTGGTACAAAAACATTCATTAGGATCAGTTGAATTATGCATGATGTTACAGGTATAGAAGAAGTGATGCTATGGAGGTGGAAAGATTTATGGAATATATCAAAGTGACAACCGAGAATATAGACAAAGAGCACATATGCTGTGCTATTTCCAATAACAACGATATTCAGGTGTCATCCAAAAAAGAATGGTTAAAAGAGCAATTTAGAGAGGGACTTGTTTTTCTGAAAAGTGCAGAACGGGGGAAGTGTTTTATTGAGTATCTGCCTGCTGAAAATGCATGGAATCCGATTTCTGCAGATGGCTATATGTATATTGACTGCCTGTGGGTAGCTGGTTCTTTCAAAGGACATGGTTATGGAGCAGATCTGCTGGATGCCTGTATGGAGGATAGTAAGAGCAAGGGAAAAAAAGGGCTGTGTATATTATCTTCCGAAAAGAAAAAACCATTTTTGTCAGATCCAAAATTCCTGCAGTATAAGGGATTCAAGGTATGCGATGAAGCGGACAACGGGATTCAGTTATGGTATCTGCCATTTGCAGCAGATGCGCCTCTGCCTGAATTTAAGGAATGTGCCAGACATCCCCATATCGAGGAGAAGGGCTATGTTTTATATTATACCAGCCAGTGTCCGTTTAATGCGAAATATGTTCCGATTGTAGAAGAAGTTGCAAAAGAAAATGGCGTATCATTCCGGGCTATTCATTTACAGAGTAAAGAACAAGCGCAGAATGCACCTACTCCGGTTACAACTTATGCGTTGTTTTATGATGGGGCTTATTTAACCAACGAGCAGATGAATGACAGGAAATTTTTGAAACTGTTATCAAGGTAAATGAAAAATAGATGGAGGAAAAAGGATGAAACTATATTTTGGAAATATGGTAACAACAGTTACTACACTTATGATTGTATCGCTGGTTGGGTTTGTTGGATACTCAATCAGTAACAGAAGCAACATTAATTTCTGGGGCAGAAGGAGCCTGTTTGTTTTGGCATATGGTCTTGTTATATGCTGCTTTGCAGCGGCAAGGGACGGATTGGATAAAACAATTCAGTATACGATAGATGGAAGCTGTAATCCTGGAACATTTTCACTTGTGAGTGTTCCCAACATCGTTGGATGTGTCGGAGCTGCAATTATAATGATTGCAGCAATAGCGACACCAATTGCAAAGTCACAGCATATGCGTGAGATATGGTTTTATGTGATGTCCGGTGGAGTAATGCTGAAAGTCGTGATTATGGAGCTTGCAAGAATTATACAGTTCATCTAGGAGATGTGTTCTGAAAGTAGAAAGTGAAAGACTGATTTTGTATTCGTTAAATAATGAAGAAATGAAAGCAATGATCGAGAAAGAAAATGATTCTGCGATGAAACAGGCATACACGGAGATGCTTGAAGGTTGCTTTTCCAATCCCACAGTACAGAATGGAGATATTGTAGCATTGGAATTACTTGATAATAACTGAAAAGTATGAATAGATTTTTTATGATTGGAGGTGGAATATGAAACCGAAAGTAATAGATCCAAAGGAAACAACAAGATTAGAAGCATTTGAAATTAGCGGTAAATACCATTGTCAGAAACAAAAATGGTGAAGTAAGTTCTTGCGATGTACCATTTAGTAAAAAAACTACTGGATTTTAACAAGGATTATATGAGATTAACAAAACAGGTTGCTGACAGTTGTATGAATTATGATTTACCAGAATACATGGTTATTGGTACATCGGCTATTGTCAATACAGAAATTGATGGTGCTGTAGGCATGAATAGTGGGATTTTTAATAATCCATGCGAACCAGTAGGATGCCAGTTATAAGGGGCTGTGGACGGTGAGCTTTATGTTGAAGGAGATGTAGGGAGATGGTATAATGGGAGCATCAAATCGGAATGTACATGGAGGTACAGCTAAATGAAATTAGACAAATTTATGTGGACAAGAGAACCAAATGATTTCAAAATCAGAGATAATACAGTTGAGATAACTACAAAGCCAAATACCGACTTATGGCAAAGAACTTATTATCATTTTCGGAATGATAATGCACCGGTATATCAGATGGAAACAGAAGAAAAGTATTTCAGTTTTGCTGTAAAAACTGAATTTAATGATAGTCATCAGCGTTTTGATCAGTGCGGCATTGTGCTTTATTTAGATAGTGAAAACTGGCTGAAAGCATCTGTTGAATATGAAAATGAAGGCTTTCAACATTTAGGCAGTGTGGTAACAAATTATGGATATTCAGATTGGGCAACTACTGTTATTGACGCAGATGTAAAATCCATGTGGTATCGTTTAAGCAGACGGGAAGATGATTATTGCATCGAGTGTTCTAAAGATGGCATTCACTATGAACAGATGCGTGTATGTCACCTGTATGAAGGGAATGCAAAGATAAAATTTGGTATCTATGCCTGCTCGCCAGAAAACTCTTCTTTCAAAGCAGTTTTCAGCAATATGGAAATGATGGAATGCCAGTGGAAAGCACATGATGGACAGCAGCCTGATCAGAACTAACACTTCAAGTTTGCATGGGATGGTACCTGAAATATTGGACTTACAACATTCGTCGAACTCTTGATAAAAAGAGCTCGCACAAAAGTGGGCATAGAAAACAGACGATAGATTAAAAGAAGTCGATGTAATTGAGCTGGAATTTTAAAGGGCTTTCTGTTGCAGACATTTCGGACTGCGGAATTAATTTTATGTATTTACAATTTGATGCAGAAACTGAACAGCCAAAATTCAAAGAATGTGCAAGACATCCAAAAGTGGATGAGGAGGGATTTGTTCTTTATTATACAGATCAATGTCCTTTTACTTATTATTGGGTGCCGCGTGTGGTGGAAGTGGCAAAAGAACAAAAGGATTAAAATTCAAAATCGCTGCTGACGTGTTAAAAGACAACGCGTCAGCAGCTTTTTTGTTTATGAAAATACTTCCAGAATGACTGCCTGATATCCTTCCAGCATAATTTTATTTCCCTCTGTTTTAAGCTGCGGCAGATTATTCAGCACGATATTTTTAATCTTGGACGGAAGTGTCAGAGTCTGTGGCTGTGTTTTGTAGTTACCAATTACGAGCAGCGTCTGATCTGCAGATTTTCGATAGTATGCCATGACGCGGTCCTGATCTTCAAATACAGGAAGCAGATCACCATATACGACAGTCTCGGCATAAGCCGGATCCTTGCGCAGTGCAAGCAGGCGGCGGTAGTACTGGTAAACGGAATCTGGATCATCTTTCTGGTTTTCCAGGTTGATCTTTGTGTAATTGCGGTTTACCTTTAACCATGGAGTGCCGGCCGTAAAGCCTGCGTTTGCAGAAGCATCCCACTGGAACGGAGTACGGGCATTATCGCGGCTTACACGGTTTACTGCCTTCAGGGCAGCGTCTGGTGTCAGACCGGCATTCAAGGCTACCTGGTACTCGTCGAGAGTTGAAATATCGTCGACTTCATCAATCGACTGGAACTCTACATTTTCCATGCCAATCTCCTGCCCCTGGTAGATAAACGGAAGACCGCGGAGCATGATGTTCATTGTGGCAAGCAGCTTTTTGGAGGCAGGGGTACATTCACCCTCCGGGATATAGCGGGAAACGCCGCGTGGTTCATCATGGTTTTCGATAATATTGGAGAGCATACCAATGTTGCCGATCTTTTTCTGGCTGGCAAAGCAGCAGCTGCGATAGTCATTCGGGGTGATCAGAGTCTGGTCGTACCAGCCCTTTTCACTGCCGCCGAAGATTGTCTCATTGAAATCAAACATCGTTGAGAAGTATCCGTTGTCGCCGATGAAATCCGGAAGCTCCTCCGGTTTCTCATTGAAGACTTCGCCGGCAGTAAAGGCACCATGCGGAAGGAAGGTGCGGTCACGCATTTCTCCCAGGAATTCGCCGACACCGACTGCGTGTTTAAGCATCTCGCCCGGGCTGCACATGCCGTCTGCTCGGTCTGCCGGGTAATCCTGCCATGGAAGCGCCTTTTTGATGTTGATGATCGCATCGATGCGGAAGCCGGCAAGCCCTTTATCGAGCCACCAGTTGATCATCTTGTAGATTTCATCGCGCAGTTTTGGATTTTCCCAGTTCAGATCCGGCTGTTTTTTGTGGAACATGTGCAGGTAATATTTGTCCGGATGGCCCGGAAGTGGTTCCCAGACACTGCCGCCGAAGTAGGAACGCCAGTTGCATGGCAGTTTTCCGTCAGGACAGTCTTCAATATAAAAATACTTTCCGTACTCTCCATCCGGATCTTCGCAGGCTTTTTTGAACCATTCGTGCTCATCAGAGCAGTGATTGACGACGAGATCCATCAGGATGTACATATCGCGTTTTTTTGCCTCAGCGATCAGACGGTCCATATCGTCCATGGTACCGAAGCGCGGGTCGATATTATAATAATCGGAAATATCGTAGCCCTGATCTGCGAGCGGAGAGCAGTAGATCGGAGAGAGCCAGATAATGTCGACACCGAGGTCTTTGAGGTAATCGAGTTTGCTGATAATGCCCGGAAGATCACCAATGCCGTCTCCGTTGGAATCACAGAAGCTTTTTGGGTAAATCTGATAGGCTGTTTTTTTGTGCCACCATTTTTTTTGCATAGTTAAATTCCTTTCATTAGTTAAATAGTTATAAAGAGTGTTTGTTATCGGGAAAAGTTTCCGCCATACTTTGCCGTCGGAACTGCAGCGGTGTAAAATGAGTCGCTTTTTTGAATTCTTTTATAAAATGCCCGAGATTATTGAACCCGCTTTCCAGACAGACCTCCGTGACAGGCAGTTCGGTCGTGCGCAATAGTGTTGTCGCATGCCGGATGCGGAAGTCATTGATATAGGAAACGGGCGTTTTGCCGAGGGCCTTCTTGAAAAAACGGCAAAAGTACTGCTCATTCATTCCGGCAAGCGCAGCCAGTTCTCCAAGAGAAAGCGGATACTGGTAGTTTTTGCGGATGTAACTGATCACAGTCTTAAGAAGCTCCACGCGAGGGTTGTGTACCGGATCGTTTGAAGTAAGCAGATCGTGTTCTGCGAGAATTCCAAGGATATTCAAAAGTGCAGCCTTGATCCGCAGCTGTGAAACAGGATTTTCGGTTGTAAACTGATCCGGACAACTCCGGTTTTCGCGGAAGAAGATTGAACGGATCCGAAAAAATTCCTGTTGTACTTCCGAAAAGGCCGGGTGCTCAGATCCAAGAAAAGGCGGAAAGGAAAGCTTATGTTCCGATAATGGAAGCAAAAACTGTTCCTGCGCGGGATCCGGAGTAGCGAATGTGAGCAGATCAGGAGAAAAAACGACAGCCTGTTCCTGATACTGGTCAGAATCGGAGATAAGTGCATGCAGTTCTCCACTGTTGATAAAACAAAAGCATGGGCTTTTGAGATGAGTCAGCGTCGTATTGATATGAACCTGATAGGAGTCCTGTTCGAGATAGATGATCTCGACTGGTTCATGCCAGTGATGTCTGACCGTAAATGGAACCCCGGGTGGATTGGTTTCAGGCATTGCCTGGTAAAATGCACATGGAAAATAAAAACTTCCATGCTGTCTTGCTTCTTTCAGGGAAGAGGGAAACTGGCCTTTTTTTTCCTCTGCCATCGTTTTTTCCTCCTGTATGGTTGCTGGTATTTGAGTCAAAAAAGTGCGTGCTAGTAACACTATTCTGACTTGCTAAAGCGATTTTTTGGATATTTTCTAGAAAAACTACAGAAATTATTCCGCTTTGTTATCTTCTACTATAACTGTGGCAGAAGAAAAAATCTACTGCTAATATGACAGAAAATTACGGTATTTTGACTTGCTGTTTGCGCTTTAAGGACGAGATACATGGAATAAAACGTAAATTTGACACAAATAAGCAGGTATCATAAGGTTTGTGAGCATTTTTTCTTATATCAGATGTGAGACTTTCACATAAAATATGAAATGCGATATGAATAAAAGACTGTAGAAATTCTGCTGTCGGGGTAGACAAAATTCATTTGCAGTGTTAGAATCTAGGCGTAACTAGACATGAATCTGCACAAAGCAGAGCCTGTTTTTATGTTTGTGTATGATAAAAATAGACATAAAACAGGAGTCTATAACTTTTTTTGATTTAGAAGGAGGAAGAAGAATGAAAAAAAAGTTACTGAGTGTTCTTATCTGTATGACAATGTCAGTAGGAATGCTTCCGACAATGGCTTATGCTGCTGAAGAAGGCACAGAGTTCGAGGAACAACAAGTTACTATACCGGAAGCACCGGTAGCAACTCAGATCCCAATGAGTTATATTGTATCGTGTGGAGAACATGACGCAGAAACGATGCCCCTTAACTGGGATACATTAACAATCGGAGATGTGACAGAAGAGGGCGGCAGCTATGTATGCCCGATCACAATCGCAACAGCAGCGTATGCAGAAGCATATTCAGAGAAATACGGAGCACATACAGCAACTGCAGACAGCATCAGTTTCAACATGACCTGGAATGGTTCAGAGTGGGAAGGACCTGCAATGACACAGCTCCCGGTTATCAATGTAGTATGTGAAAAAGAAGTAGCACCGGAAGCACCGGTAGCAACAGCAATCCCAACAAGCTATCTTGTAGCATGTGCAGACCATGAAGCAGCACAGATGAACCTTCTTCCGGATACATTTACAATCGGAGAAGTAACAAAAGAAGGCGACAGCTATGTATGCCCGATCACAATCGCAACAGCAGCGTATGCAGAAGAATACTCAAAGAATTACGGAGCACACATAGCAGCAGAAGACAGCATCACATACAACATGACCTGGAATGGAACAGAATGGAAAGCACCGGAAATGACACAGCTTCCGGTTATCAATGTAGTATGTGAAAAAGAAGTAGCACCGGAAGCACCGGTAGCAACAGCAATCCCAACAAGCTATCTTGTAGCATGTGCAGACCATGAAGCAGCACAGATGAACCTTCTTCCGGATACATTTACAATCGGAGAAGTAACAAAAGAAGGCGACAGCTATGTATGCCCGATCACAATCGCAACAGCAGCGTATGCAGAAGAATACTCAAAGAATTACGGAGCACACATAGCAGCAGAAGACAGCATCACATACAACATGACCTGGAATGGAACAGAATGGAAAGCACCGGAAATGACACAGCTTCCGGTTATCAATGTAGTATGTGAAAAAGAAGTAGCACCGGAAGCACCGGTAGCAACAGCAATCCCAACAAGCTATCTTGTAGCATGTGCAGACCATGAAGCAGCACAGATGAACCTTCTTCCGGATACATTTACAATCGGAGAAGTAACAAAAGAAGGCGACAGCTATGTATGCCCGATCACAATCGCAACAGCAGCGTATGCAGAAGAATACTCAAAGAATTACGGAGCACACATAGCAGCAGAAGACAGCATCACATACAACATGACCTGGAATGGAACAGAATGGAAAGCACCGGAAATGACACAGCTTCCGGTTATCAATGTAGTATGTGAAAAAGAAGTAGCACCGGAAGCACCGGTAGCAACAGCAATCCCAACAAGCTATCTTGTAGCATGTGCAGACCATGAAGCAGCACAGATGAACCTTCTTCCGGATACATTTACAATCGGAGAAGTAACAAAAGAAGGCGACAGCTATGTATGCCCGATCACAATCGCAACAGCAGCGTATGCAGAAGCATACTCAGCAGAGAACGGAAAACATACAGCAGTAGAAGAAAGCATCAGTTTCAACATGACCTGGACAGGTTCAGAATGGAAAGCACCGGAAATGACACAGCTCCCGGTTATCAATGTGGCATGTGAAAAAGAAGTAGTACCGGAAGCACCGGTAGCAACAGCAATCCCAACAAGCTATATTGTATCATGTGAAGATCATGGCGCAGCACAGATGAACCTTCTTCCGGATACATTTACAATCGGAGAAGTAACAAAAGACGGTGACAGCTATGTATGCCCGATCACAATCGCAACAGCAGCGTATGCAGAAGCATACTCAGCAGAGAACGGAAAACATACAGCAGTAGAAGAAAGCATCAGTTTCAACATGACCTGGACAGGTTCAGAATGGAAAGCACCGGAAATGACACAGCTCCCGGTTATCAATGTGGTATGTGAAAAAGAAGTAGTACCAGCAGCTCCAGTTGAGAGTGAACTTGCAATGGGCTATATGGTTAAGTGTAAGAAGAGCAGCTTTTTCCACAAAGCCAGATTTATCTATCAGCTTCCAGAAACAGTGTCTATTGGTGAAGTAGAAAAGAAAGGTGACAACTACGTTTGTGAAATTTCTGTATCTACTAAAGCATATGCAGATGCTTATTCAAGAGAATTCTGCAAGAAACACACTGCTGTTAAGTCAAATATCACTTATAACATGACTTGGGATGGCGAACAGTGGAAAGCTCCAGCATACAGCAATCTGCCAACTATTGAAGTAGAATGTGCAAGAAGTTTCCATTTTTTCCCATTTGTATGGTAAAATAACTACAAGAAGGACCAAGGGTTTATGCCCGAGGTCCTTCTTTTTTACCCAAAGCGAAAGGAATATAACTTAAATGAATGAAATTATAGAGAATCTGTATCGCAGAAAGTCCGTGAGAGCATATGAAAAACGTGAAATTCCAGAAGAAATGAAAAATCTGATTCTGGAAGCTGCCATGCAGGCTCCTTCGGCGGGCTGTCAGCAGCTATATACGATTTTAGATATTACAGATCAGGAATTAAAGAAAGAACTTTCAGAAAGCTGTGATCATCAGCCCTTTATTGCAAATGCGAAGATGGTGCTTATATTCTGTGCAGATTGTAAAAAGTGGTATGATGCCTACCTGGAAGCTGGATGCAAGCCGAGAACCCCGGCTGTGGGGGATCTGATGCTTGCGATCACTGATACTGTCATTGCAGCGCAGAATGCAGTAGTGGCAGCAGAAAGTCTCGGGATTGGTTCCTGTTATATCGGTGATATAATGGAAAACTGCGAAGAACAGCGAAGACTTTTACAGCTTCCTGAATACGTGTTTCCAGCAGTCATGCTGGTATTTGGCTGGCCAACTGAGCAACAGATACAACGACAGAAGCCGGAAAGGTGCGAACGCAAACATATTGTTCATAAAAATACATACCGCAGCATGGACGCAAAAGAATTGCGGGAAATGTTTGCACATAAATGTAAGAACAGCACCTACGAAGAATGGTGCAGTGCGTTCTGCAATCGCAAGTATAATTCTGATTTTTCAAAAGAAATGACCAGATCAGTGGCAAAATATCTGGAACAGTATGAAACTTATATTTGAAAGGGAAATTGAAATGAAAGAAAAAGGAAGTAGTTTTTCCGGTTCCATAGGTTTTGTCCTGGCGGCAGCCGGAAGTGCAGTAGGTGTCGGGAATATTTGGAGATTTCCATATCTCTGTGCAAAAGACGGAGGAGGTTTATTTCTTCTTGTCTACCTGATACTGGTTCTGACGTTTGGATTTGTATTGCTGACAACGGATGTTGCAATTGGACGAAAGACAAAGAAAAATGCGTTGAGGGCATTTGAGGCACTCAATCCTAAGTGGAAATTTTTGGGACATTTGACTTTTCTGGTGCCGGCGCTGATCATGACATACTATTCAGTTATCGGTGGATGGATTACAAAATATTTCTTTGTTTATCTTGTGTCTGACGGTAAGGAAGCAGCAGGAGATGGATATTTTACATCCTTTATTACATCGGATATCGCACCAATTGTTTTTATGCTGATTTTTCTGATGCTGACGGCCTGGATTGTATTTCGTGGCGTAGAAAAGGGAATTGAAAAGTTTTCCAAGATTATTATGCCGGGACTGATACTTCTGATTCTGGTCATTGCTGTTTTTTCACTGACACTGTCACATACAGCGGCTGATGGAACTGTCCGGACAGGAATGCAGGGACTGGCTGTCTATCTCAGACCTGATTTTGACGGACTGACAGTAAAACGATTCCTTGAGATCCTTCTGGATGCGATGAGTCAGTTGTTCTTTTCATTAAGTGTATCTATGGGAATCATGATTACGTATGGATCCTATGTAAAAAATGAAGTGAATCTGAATAAGGCAACAAATCAGATTGAAATTTTTGATACCGGTGTTGCATTTCTTGCCGGAATGATGATTATCCCGGCGGTTTTTGTGTTTCTTGGAAATGAAGGAATGGCTTCCGGACCGAGTCTGATCTTTATCTCTTTGCCAAAGGTATTTGGTGCAATGGGAATATTTGGACGACCGGTAGCAATTGCATTCTTCTTGATGATGGGATTTGCAGCACTGACTTCCTGTGTATCTGTTATGGAAACTCTGGTCGCAAATTGCATGGAACTTTACCACAAACCACGTAAGAAAATGTGCGGCGCTGTTGGTATGTATTCCCTGATTACCGCTGTACTGATCTGTCTGGGATATAATAAGCTGTATTTTGAACTGAAGCTTCCAAATGGTTCTGTCGGACAGCTTCTGGATGTTATGGATTATATCAGTAACAGTTTTCTGATGCCGTTTATTTCGCTTATGACCAGTATCCTTATTGGTTGGGTAATTGGTCCTGACTGGATCATTGGAGAAGTGGAACGAAATGGTGAATCTTTCAGACGAGCTGGTCTGTATCGTTTTATGATTCGCTATGCAGTGCCGGTTGTAATGTTGATCTTATTCCTGGTATCTACGGGTTTTGTTGACCTGATAGCATAAATAATCAGCCGAATATTTCTGAGTTAATAATATATGATCAGAAATGTTCGGCTGTTTTTTTTCTTAATAGAATTTGTATGCTTTGTTATTTTGTAAGATATGCTTTTAAGAGTTCAAAGGTATTCTGTACACCGTCCATATGAGAACGCTCATAATTGTGAGAAGCATAAACTCCCGGACCGATCAGACCATGACGTATATCGTATCCGGCACGTAAAGTAGCCTCTACATCGGAACCATAATGCGGATAAATGTCAATGGCATAATCCAGCTGTTGCTCTCTGGCAATATCAGAAAGAGCGGTTATCAGATCATAATTATATGGGCCGCCGGAATCCTTGGCGCAGATAGAAACCATTCGTTCTGTACAGTCAAGATCGGCGCCGACACATCCCATGTCTACAGAAATCATTTCTTCCGTATCTTCCGGTACGACGCATCCACCGTGTCCGACTTCTTCATAGACTGTAAACAACAGAGAAACTTTGCGGTTCAGAACCCAGTTGTCTTCACGGATTGCTTTCGCAACTCCAAGGAGGATGGCTGCTGAGAGCTTATCATCCAGAAAGCGGCTTTTAATGTATCCACTTTCAGTCACAACTGTGCGTGGGTCCATAGCGATAATATCTCCGGTCTGGATGCCAAGTGCCAGGGTTTCCTTTTTGGAAGCAGTATTTTCATCCAGTAAAATTTCCATATTTTCTTCCAGAGGTTCTTTTTTCTGATCTGCAACATGAGCAGAGGGTTCGGTATTTAAAACCACACCAGTGTAAATCCTGCCGTCTCTGGTATGAATGGTGCAGTTTTCTCCATCTGCGGTGGACCACTGATGTCCGCCAAGGGTTGTTGGGCGAAGGCGTCCGTTATCTTTGACAGAGCGAACCATGGCACCCAGGGTATCAACATGGGCAGCCAGTACAAGCGGAGAACCGGAACCACCCAGGGTAACAGATACATTTCCTTTGTTAGAACGTTCAGGGGTATATCCGAGAGATGTCAGTTCTGCTATAAGATAATCGGTTGCTTTTTTTGTAAAACCGGTAGGACTTGGAACAGATGTCAGTGCGTATAACTGTTCTTTGATAAAATCCATGTAAGAACTCATATGTCAGTTCCTCCTGATATATAAATAATTTAGAAGCAAAGATTATTGTAACTATACGAATAAAAAAGGTCAATTGGATTTTAACAAAAGGTGGGGAGACGGACATTCTATGCACCTGAGTCCGCGACAGACATACATGTGTGTGAAAAATGCACACAAATCAACCGATTTTACTTGACACTATTGTACTAAAGTAGTTATAATATTGTCATATTGTCGACAATTTACAATCGACATGCAGAATGAAAAAGAGAGAAAACAGAGAGGAAAGGTGTATAATATGACAAAATACACAATACGAAGAGTCTGTATGGCATTCGTTACACTTCTGCTTGTTGCCAGTATTACGTTCTTTCTGATGAATGCCATTCCGGGTAATCCATGGTTATCAGAAAAAACACCATCTGAGGCGACTATTCAGGCGTTGAATGCTAAGTATGGACTGGATCAGCCTAAATACATTCAGTTAGGCAAATATCTGAAGAACCTTGCACAGGGAGATTTTGGAACTTCTATCAAAATGCAGAAGAACCGCCCGGTTCTGGGAATCATCAAAGAAATGTTCCCTGTATCTGCAAAAGTAGGAAGTATTGCACTTTTATGGGCAGTGCTTGTAGGCGTTCCGCTGGGATGTCTTGCAGCATTTAAGAGAGGAACCTGGGTGGACAGCTTCTTACGAGTGCTGTGTACCATCGGTATTTCAATGCCGGGATTCGTTGTAGCTACACTGTTGCTGCATACACTCTGTGGTGGTATTGAAGGCCTTAAAGTATTCCCTGCGCTGTTTGACGGTACACCGGCCAGTTATGTGCTTCCGTGTGCCGCACTTGGATTCTATCCAATGTGTTATCTTTCCAGACAGACCAGAACATCCATGCTGGATGCTATTAATCAGGAATATATCAAAACAGCCAGAGCAAAAGGTCTGAAAAACAGTAAGATCATTTTCAAACATGCTCTGCGTAATGCACTGATTCCGGTTATTACTTATCTTGGACCTCAGATCGCATTTACACTTTGTGGAGGTCTTGTAGTAGAAACTGTATTTTCAATTCCGGGACTGGGAAGATATTTTGTACAGGCTATCCAGAACCGTGACTATCCGCTGATCATGGGAACAACTATTTTCCTGGCAGCATTTATTATCGTGATGAACCTGATCGTAGACCTGTGCTACAAACTGGTGGATCCGAGAATTAATCTGGTAAAGGGAGGAAACTAAAAGGTTATGTCTGATAAGAAAAGATTTCATAAACCGGGTTCTCTTCAGCCAAATATTGATGATATCCTCCAGTGGAATGATCTGCCGGCAGATGCGTTTGAACCGGCAACATCTGAAGAGAAGGAAAACTTTATTCAGGACCGCAGAAGCGTGTCCTATTGGAAAGATGCATGGAGACGTCTTCGCAAAAACACAGTAGCAATGGTAGCACTGGTTATCATCATCCTGCTTGCAATTTTTGCATTTGTAGGACCGGCTGTTGTTCCATATACTTACAAACAGCAGATCCGTGGTTCAGAAGCTTTGCATCCATGGCACTACAGCCTGGAAGATCAGGAAAAAATCAATGCTTACATGGAAGAGCACAGTGGTGCAGGTAATCTGTCACCTGATGAAGCAGTTGAACAGGCAAGAAAAGAAGCAGAGGCAAAGGGCGTGACGCTGAGCCGTGTAGATGAAGCTAAGATCCGTGCAAAAGCAAATGTGTCTCAGCAGGAAGTTAGTGATAACGAAGAAGCAGTCACTGAGGCAGATGCTGTTAAAGCACTTGGTATCAAACACAGTATGTTTGGTTACTCCAATAAAGAACTTCAGAAAAAGGCTGAAGGAGAAAAAGTATTCCCACATGTATTTGGTACAGACGATCAGGGACGTGACATTATGGTCCGTGTTATGGTCGGAACCAGAGTATCTATTATCGTAGGTGTCTGCGCGGCACTTCTGGTATTAGTTATTGGTGCACTGTACGGTTCTGTTTCCGGTTACTGTGGTGGTATGGTAGATACTGTGATGCAGCGTATCGTAGAGATTATTTATTCAATCCCTGAGATGCTGATCATTCTTCTGTTATCTGCAACACTGAAGCCGGCACTGGAGCAGTTCCAGAACTCTGGTGATGGTATTTTACAGAGTATGGTAACATTACTTGGACCGAACCTGATTTCCATGTTTATCGCTTTTGGTCTTTTATACTGGGTTACAATGAGCCGTATTATCCGTGGACAGATTCTGCAGTTAAAACAGCAGGAATACGTAACAGCAGCCAGAGCACTGGGTGCAAAGGGCGGACGTATCATCAGTAAACATCTGCTTCCGAACTGTATCGGACAGATTGTTACAACCACATTCCTGCAGATTCCGTCAGCAATCTTCCTGGAATCCTTCTTATCTTTCCTGGGTGTTGGTGTATCAGCTCCGCTTACCAGTCTTGGATCCATGTGTTCCGAAGCACTGAGCGGACTCAAAACCTATCCATACCGACTGTTCATTCCAGCTGTGATCTTAAGTGTTATGATCCTGTCTCTGAACCTGTTTGGTGATGGTCTTCGCGATGCATTAGATCCTAAGCTGAAAAAATAAGAAAGGGAGAAACATAATGGAACAGAATAAAAAAACTGACAAGCTTTTAGAAGTCAGAGATCTCCAGGTTTCTTTCTTCACTCCGGCAGGAGAAGTAAAAGCAGTTAATGGAATCAGTTATGATTTGAACTATAACGAAGTAATGGGTGTTGTAGGCGAGTCCGGATCCGGAAAAAGTGTTGAAGCATATTCAATCATCGGACTGTTACAGAACCCGGGTAAAGTAATTGGCGGATCCATTACTTTTGAAGGCCAGGATGTTCTGGCAAAAACTCCGGCAGAGATGGTCAACTTCAGAGGAAGTGAAGTTGCCATGATCTTCCAGAATCCGATGACTTGTCTGAATCCGGTATACACGATCGGCAACCAGCTTGTTGAAGCATTAAAAGCTCATGACAAAAACATCAGCAAAGAAGATGCTGAGAAACGTGCCATGGCTATGCTTGAGGAAGTAGGTATCAATAACGTTGAAAAACGTATGAAACAGTACCCTCATGAGCTTTCCGGTGGTATGCGTCAGCGTGTTATGATTGCTATGGGTCTTATCTGCCATCCAAAACTTCTGATCGCAGATGAGCCGACTACAGCACTTGATGTAACTATTCAGGCGCAGATTCTTGAACTGATGAAAAAACTCCAGAAGACAAATCAGATGGGTATCATTTTTATCACACATAACCTTGGTGTTGTGGCTGAAATCTGCGATAAAGTATCTGTAATGTATGCAGGTAAGATGGTAGAGCAGGGACCGGTTGATGATATTTTCTATGCACCTGGTCATCCTTATACCAGAGGACTTCTTCGTTCCATGCCGCGAGTAGATGCGGACAGTTATGAACGACTGATCCCGATCGAGGGAACTCCGGTAGATATGCTGAACCCACCGGAAGGATGTCCTTTCGCACCACGTTGTGAAAGTGCCATGAAGATCTGTCTGCAGAAGATGCCGCCATATGTGGAACTGGGAGAAAATCACAGAGCTGCATGCTGGCTGTGTGTTCAGGATCAGATCAAAGCACAGAAAGCAGCAGATAAAAATACAGAAAAAACGGAGGCAGGCAGCCATGAGTGAGAAAAAGGATACTCTTGTTCAGGTTGAACACCTGAAAAAATATTTCCCGGTCAAAGGCGTCAAAGGACCTGGAGTACAGGCTGTGGAAGATATCTCCATTGAGATTAAGCGAGGAGAGACTCTTGGACTTGTTGGAGAATCCGGTTGTGGTAAAACAACCTTTGGCCGTACAGTATTACAGTTATATAATCCTACTTCCGGAAAAATCGTTTATGATGGAGAAACAATTTTCGAGGGACAGGATCCATGGAAACGTGATGAGAATGGAATCCTTCATCCGGTGAAAGTTCCGAAGGCGAAACAGGTGAATATGCTTCCTTATCGTCGTAAGATGCAGATTATTTTCCAGGATCCATCTGCGAGTCTTGATCCACGTATGACAGTTGGTGAGATCATTGGCGAAGCACTTGATATTCATAAGTTATGTGCCAGTAAAAAAGACAGAACAGACCGCATCAAGGAACTTCTTGGACATGTAGGTCTGAATACAGAACATGCAAACCGTTATCCGCATGAATTCTCAGGTGGACAGCAGCAGCGTGTAGGTATTGCCCGTGCGCTGGCGGTTAATCCGGAATTCATTGTATGTGATGAACCAATCTCTGCACTGGATGTTTCTATCCAGTCCCAGGTTGTAAATATGCTGGAAGATATGCAGCATGAGATGGGTCTGACCTATCTGTTTATTGCTCATGATCTTTCCGTTGTCAGACACATTTCTCATCGTATTGGTGTTATGTATCTGGGTACAATGGTTGAACTTGCTGAAAGCTACGAGCTGAACCGTAACCCACTGCATCCATACACCAAGACATTGCTTTCCGCTGTTCCGGTACCGGATCCGGAGGTGAGCAGAAGCAGACAGCGAATCGTACTGGAAGGGGATATCCCATCTCCTATGAATCCGCCAAGCGGATGCAGATTCCATACACGTTGTCCTTACGCTACAGAGAAATGTAAACAGGTCGTACCTGCGTTCAAAGAATATGACAAGGGTCACTGGGTGGCATGTCATCTGCTTGAAAAGTAAGGGTATTGCATGTTATTAATTCAAGATATACAGGACTCCCTGTTTATCAATAAAAAGAGAAAAGGAGAGAGGATATATGAAGAAGAGAGTCTTATCTATCCTGTTAGCTGCAACATTTACAGTATCTATGTTTGCTGGTGCAACAATCGTAAGTGCAGCTGAGAACGAAGCAACAGAGGAAACTGCAAGTACTGGTGATTTTAATATCACAGTAAACCTGGCTTCTGAGCCTCAGACAATGGATCCGACACTGAATACTACCAGTGATGGCAGTAACATGGCAAACCATCTGTTTGAAGGTCTGATGAAATGGGAAGACAGTGGAGCAGAAGTAAACGGCAGTGACGGTACTGCTCACAGTGCTCAGCTGGCTCCGGGACAGGCAGAAAGCTACGAAAAAACAGAGAATGAAGACGGAACTGTAACTTATACCTTCAAACTTCGTGATGGAATTAAATGGTCTGACGGTAAAGACGTTACTGCTGGTGATTTTGAATATGCATGGAAACGTCTTGTAGATCCTGCAACAGCAGCTGATTACAGCTATATGCTCGATTGTGTTGTTAACGCTAACGAGATCATTGCTGGTGAAAAAGATGCGTCTGAACTGGCTGTAAAAGCAGTTGATGACAAAACATTCGAAGTAACTCTTGTAAATGATCTGCCATATTTCGAAGAACTGTGTGCATTCCCGGCTATGATGCCAGTACGTCAGGACATTATCGAAGAAGCTGGAGATAACTGGACATTTGATGTTGCAACATACATTTCTAATGGCGCATACAAAATGAAAGAGTGGACACATAACTCTCAGATCGTAGTTGAAAAGAATGAAAATTACTATGATTATGAGAAACTCGGACCTGAAACGATCACATTCAAACTGATGGATAACCAGAACGCTATGCTTTCCGGATTCAATTCTGGCGAGCTTGATTTCATCGAAGATGTTCCGCAGGCTGAGATCGCTAACCTGATCGCTTCCGGTGATATGAAGATCGTAGACTATATCGGAACATACTATGTATGCTTCCAGACTCAGAAAGCACCATTTGATGATGCCAGAGTTCGTAAAGCATTCTCTCTTGCAATCGACCGTACTTACATCGTAAATCAGGTTACACAGTCCGGACAGGTTGAAGCTGGCGGATTTGTACCGGCTGGTGTTTACGATGCAGAGGGAGCAACAGGAGATGACTTCCGTACAGTTGGTGGAGATTACTACAAACCAACAGATGCTGACTATGAAGCAAACTGTGAAGAAGCAAGAGCACTTCTTGCAGAAGCTGGTTATCCGGATGGAGAAGGCTTCCCGGTTGTAGAATATCTGTACAACACAAGTGATGCTCATAAAGCAGTAGCAGAAGCTCTTCAGTACATGTGGGAAGAAGAACTTGGCGTAAAGGTTACTCTGAACAACCAGGAATGGGCTGCATTCCTTCAGACACGTAAAGATGGAGATTATTCTATTGCACGTAACGGCTGGATTGCTGACTACAATGATCCGATTTCCTTCCTTGACATGTGGATGACAGGCGGCGGTAACAACGACGCTCAGTACGCAAATGAAGAGTATGATTCTCTTATTAAAGAAGCAAAAACAACTACAGACGTAAAAGAACGTATGGAACTGCTTCACAAAGCTGAGGATAAGATCATCGGCGAAGACAATGCTTTAGCTCCGCTGTACTTCTATACTCAGAAATACATGCTTGCAGATGGCATCGAAGGTCTCTATTATTGTCCGCTTGGATATTTCTTCTTCGGATATACCCATCAGGCATAAGACTATCTTATAAAGATACGGCCCGGATATAGTGTCCGGGCTGTTTTTCTTGAAGAACTAAGGAGATTATGATATGAAAGCCTATGAGCGTTTTTTGAAATATGTAACTGTCTGGACATCAAGTGATGAAGAAAGTACAACAGTTCCAACTACCAAAAGACAGCTGGATCTGGGACGACTTCTTGTTGAAGAAATGAAGCAAATGGGTCTCTCTGATGTTGAGATTGATGAGTACGGCTATGTTTATGGTTATCTTCCGGCTACAGAAGGAAAGGAAAATGTTCCGGCTCTTGGACTTATTGCACATATGGATACAGCTCCTGATTATAATGGACGTGATGTAAAACCGCAGATTATCTCTGATTACAATGGAGAAGATGTTGTATTGGGGAACTCTGGAAAAGTACTTTCTGTAAAAGATTTTCCACGCCTGAAATCATTTAGAGGAAGAACATTGATCACTACGGATGGAACTTCGCTTCTCGGCGCCGATGATAAAGCGGGTATTGCGGAAATCCTTACCGTGGCAGAAGAACTCATTAACGATAAAACTCCACATGGCAAGATCTGCATAGCATTCACTCCGGATGAAGAAGTCGGCGGTGGTGCAGACTATCTGAAAATTCCTGATTTTGGTGCAGTATATGGCTATACACTTGACGGAAGCTATGAGGGTGAAATCCAGTTCGAAAATTTCAATGCTGCAGGAGCAGAAGTTATAATACATGGTGTTAATGTCCATCCAGGAAGTGCAAAGGATATTATGAAAAATGCACAGACGATAGCAATGGAACTTCACCGACTTCTGCCTGAAAATGAATGTCCGGAAAAAACAGAAGGATATGAGGGTTTTTATCACCTGACAGATTTTACCGGCACTGTTGAACAGGCCGTGATGAAGTATATCATCCGTGATTTTGATTCGGCGTTATTCGAAGAAAAACAGGAGAAAATGCGTCAGGCTGTAGAACAGATCAATGAGAAATATGGCGAAGGAACTGCAGAGCTTAAACTTGAAGAATCTTACCGTAATATGAGAGAAAAGATCGAGCCATGTATGCAGCTGATTGATTATGCTAAAGATGCATGTCAGGAAGCTGGTGTGGAACCGGATGTTGCTCCAATCCGAGGGGGTACAGACGGGGCACGTCTGAGTTTCAGAGGACTTCCATGTCCGAACCTTGGTACTGGCGGAGATGGTTTCCATGGACCTTATGAACATATTACGGTTGAAGGCATGGATCTGGCAGTCGAAATCGTTAAAAATATTATCAAAAAAATGTGATGTTTCTGTGATAACACTTTACAGTAACAGAGCGATTGTGTATAATATTGCAATGTAAAGTAATAAAGCGAAATTTTTATTAAAGGCAATGGCAGATTATGCATGTGTTATTCAGTTATCATTAAGCAGGGAGACATATGAGCGAATTATTATATAAAACATTAAGAGAGAGTGTAGTGAATGCTATTCGCGCGAAAATCATGAATCATCAGATTCGACCTGGAGAAAGAATCGTTGAGCTGGAGCTTGCGCAGGAATTTCATACAAGTCGGGGGCCGATACGGGAAGCACTTCGTCAGTTAGAGATTGAGGGACTTGTAGAATATACCAGAAATGTGGGTTGTTCTGTTCGTAACTTTTCCTTAATGGATTCTTATGAAGTATACCTGTTGCGTACCAACTATGAAACAGTCAGTATCAGATTACTGAATGGAAAGGTACCGGAAGAAACCATTCAAAAAATGGAAATTATCTTGGAAGAAATGAAAAATATTCCGGCAGATGAATTCGACCGTGTATTTGAATATGACAATCAGTTTCATGAACAACTGGTCTTGATGTCCAGACTTCCACGGTTGGAGAAGGCATGGAAAGAATTATATTATAGTAATTTGTTAGCTGGATACAATTTAGTGACAGATAAAGAGGAGATACTGAAACGTCAGTATGAGAAACACAGATTGATTCTTGAAGCCTGTAAAGAAGGTGATTGTGAGAAAATCTGTCGAGAAGTTAAAAAACACTATTGGAGAACCATTTTCTTTATGCTTCAGGATCAGAAAATTGAGGACACTGAACTGAAACATACATGGATGATGGCAATATAAGAAGTAGCATATTTTAAAGACTTATCTATGAGAATTAATAACTATATATTCTCTTTTGGATGCTACCTGCCGGTAACACTGTTCAGCAAAACAAAACCAAAAGTTGGATTACTGATGATTCCGAAGACCTGTGCATATATGTGGGTCATTGCAATGGGACTTCAGCTTTTATTCTAAAATAAAAACTTAAATGAATAAAAACTCCTTATAATTAAAGACACTGTGTATGCAGCTGAAATGAAGGTAACATATATATGTTATTCGATAGTTTCTTTATGCTGTGTACACGGTGTCTTTTTGCACAGAATATGCCTGCCGGTGTGAAAAAATTTTTTCGCTGACTGGAAGAAAAATGAAAAAATCCAGTTAACAGATTTAAGGTTTGATGGTACAATAAATCAGATTGAACGTACTGCAATAAAGTAATGAGTTGTTGGATGAGAAAATATGAGTTTCAGGAGGAACTGAATATGAGAGTACTTATTACAGGATCGAGTTCAGGTATCGGGAAGGGGATTGCACAGAAATTTCTGAAAGAAGGTCATTCTGTTACTGGTATAGATCGTAAAGAAGCAGCAATACAACATCCGAATTATGAACATATCCGTATGGATATTCGTGATAAAGAACACTATCCGGAAACAGAAGCTTTTGATATAGTGATCAATAATGCAGGAGTGCAAAACGCAGAAGATATTGATGTAAATCTTAAAGGAACGATTGGAATCACAGAAAAATACGGAATTCATTCAGGTATCCGTGCAATACTTATGATTGGTTCTGCCAGTGGGCATAATGGATCTGAGTTTCCGGAATATGTGGCAAGCAAAGGTGGTGTCCTCTCTTATGCAAAAAATGTCGCTCTTCGTATCGCGAAATATGGAGCGACTTGTAACAGTCTGGATTTTGGAGGAGTGCTTACGGAGTTAAACAAACCTGTTATGGAGGATGAGGCTCTGTGGAATGAGATTATGGAGCAAACACCGTTAAAACGCTGGATGTCAGTTGAAGAAGCTGCAGAGTGGGCATATTTTATAACGGTTACGAATAAATTCTGTACCGGACAAAATATTCTTATAGATGGACTTGAAGCAGGAAATGCACATTTTGTGTGGCCGGAAGAAGAATAGACTACATAAGGAGAAAACACGATGAATCGTTTGGAACTGATACATCAGATCAAAAAGTACAAAACTATTAATGAACAGGAAGAAAAAGATAAATATTTGCTTTTAGAATGGATCATGGATCATGAAGATGCATTTTCCAGGGAGAATAAGATCGCACATATTACAGCTTCCGGCTGGGTGGTGAATAAAGATAGAAGTAAAGTTCTCATGGTATATCATAATATATACGACTCATGGTCATGGATAGGCGGGCATGCAGATGGAGAGACAGATCTTCTGGCGACTGCCATGCGTGAGGTCAGAGAAGAAACCGGAATTAAAAATGTATGTCCGGTGACAGATGAAATTATTTCTATTGAAGCACTTACGGTGGACGGACATATCAAAAATGGCAGTTATGTTTCCAGTCACCTGCATCTTAATGTCACCTACCTTCTGGAGGCGGATTCTGAGGAAACCGTCTCAATAAAGGCTGATGAAAACAGCGGAGTTGCCTGGTTCACACCGGAAGAAGCATTGAAAAAGTCTACAGAGCCATGGTTTGTAGAGAATATATATACGAAACTGCTGGATAGAATGAGACAGGAAGGAAAATAGAATGAAATCAATGCAGAATGATATGACTGTTGGGAATCCGATGAAAATTATTCTAAGCTTTACAATGCCTATTTTTATCGGAAATGTTTTTCAGCAGTTTTACAATATGGCAGATGCAGTGATCGTTGGAAAATTTGTTGGTAACAAGGCACTGGCAGCAGTCGGAAGTACGGGAACGATCATGTTTCTGATCTATGGATTTGTGGTTGGTATGACAGCTGGTTTTACAGTGCTGACAGCTCAGAAGTTTGGAGCGGGAGATATGGAAGGAATGCGAAAGACGGTTGCAGGAGCCGGTATACTGTCTTTTATCGTTGGAGCCTTTCTGACCATTTTATTTATGGCATTTATGAAACCACTTCTGATTCTTATGAATACACCATCAGATATTTTTGCAGATGCTTATGCATATATTATGATCGTCAGTGGAGGAATTCTGGCGCAGATGCTTTATAATCTGTTATCCAGTATTCTGAGAGCACTTGGAAACAGCAAGCTTCCGCTGTATTTTCTGATCATCAGTGCACTTTTGAATATTGTGCTGGATCTGTTGCTCATTATTGGCTTTCATATGGGCGCAAAAGGTGCTGCAGTGGCAACCGTGATAGCGCAGGGTGTAGCCGGAATTCTTTGCCTGTTTTATATTATTGTAAAGGTGCCAGTGCTTCATCTCAAACGAGATGATCTTCAGGTTGGAAGTACAATCTATAAAAACCAGTTAAGAATCGGAATACCAATGGCTTTGCAGTATTCGATCACAGCGATTGGAACCATGATGGTACAGTCTTCTCTGAATATTCTGGGGTCTACACTGGTAGCTGCATATACAGCAGCAGGTAAAATTGAACAGGTAGTGACCCAGGCGTATGTGGCAATGGGAACTACGATGGCAACCTATGGTGCGCAGAACATGGGGGCAGGATCCGTAAAACGAATTCGGGAAGGTTTTAAAGCATGTACGATCATCGGTGCCATATATTCTGTTGTGGCGGCCACATTTATTATGACTGTCGGAAAGTATATGACGTATCTGTTTGTTTCAGAAGATGTACAGGTGATCATGAGCTCCGTTGACATTTATCTGAAGTGTATTGGAATTTTCTTTATTCCGCTTGCAATTGTAAATATCTACAGAAATGGTATACAGGGTCTTGGATATGGGCTATTGCCGATGATGGCAGGAGTAGCCGAACTGATAGGTCGTGCAGTAGTCGCAGTGATTGCCGGTAAAATGCGAAGTTATCCGGGGGTCTGTCTTGCAGGACCGGCAGCATGGGTTCTTGCAGGTGGGTTATTAATTGTTATGTATTACTATATTATGAATATCCATATGCGAAAAATGTTTGGAACGAATGGGAAAGACTGATGAGGTCTTTCCTTTTTTTTGTTTTTTATATGTGGTTTCAAAAACTATATGACGAAGAAAAAGAATCGATAATACATTGACATAAATGCGAGAAAGGTATATACTGTAAAATAGTTTGATTATCAAAATAAAATGATTGGAGGACTAATGATAAATATGGATAAAAAAGTTTTAAAACCTCTTCAGATAGGCGAATTGACAGCAGAAAAGCCAATTATACAAGGTGGCATGGGAGTAGGTGTGAGCAGGAGCAGTCTTGCAGGAGCTGTAGCAGCAGAAGGCGGAATAGGTATCATTTCAACAGCGCAGATTGGTTATGATGAAGAAGGATTTGAGAAAGACCAGGCAGGCAGCAATCGAATTGCGATCAGAAAACATATCTGCCGTGCAAAAGAAATTGCAGGGGGAAAAGGTCTGGTAGGAGTAAATATTATGGTTGCTCTTAAGCATTATAAAGAACATGTAGAGGAAGCAGTCAGAGCAGGAGCAGACGTGATCATAAGCGGCGCAGGTCTTCCGATGGATCTGCCTAAACTTGTGGGAGACAGTGTGACAAAGATTGCACCAATTGTTTCTTCCAGAAGGGCAACACAACTGATCTTAAAGATGTGGGCTCATCGTTATCAGCGCACAGCAGATTTTATTGTGGTTGAAGGGCCAAAAGCAGGGGGACATCTGGGATTTTCAAGAGACCAGCTGAAAGATATGGAAAATCTGGACTATGATAAGGAAATCAGGGAAATCATTGCATGCAAGAGAGAGTATGAGGAAAAATTTCAGACGAAGATACCGGTTGTTGTTGCAGGAGGAATTTTTGACAGAAATGACATCGAGCATGTGATGGAATTAGGAGCGGATGGTGTACAGATAGCCAGCAGATTTGTAGCGACCAAAGAATGTGATGCATCTGATTTATATAAACAGGCATATATTCAGGCAGAAAAAAAAGATATTCAGATTATTCAGAGCCCTGTAGGAATGCCGGGAAGAGCTCTCAGAAACAAATTTATTAAAGAGCTGGAGATTTCCAGAAAACCAGTTACAAAGTGTTATAATTGTCTGGAAAAATGTGATCCCCGAACAGTTCCGTATTGCATTACGAAAGCACTGATTGAAGCTGTTCAGGGAAACATTGAAGATGGTCTTATATTCTGTGGAGAAAACGTTGATCGTATTCGCGAAATGACAACAGTACATGACCTGATGCAGGAACTCTGTTACTGATCAGAATCTTTATTTCGAAATCTCGCGTATAAAGCATGCGTGACTGTAATAACAGAAGGCAGAAGCAGCAGGAGACCATACCAGTTGGAATCCGAGACAAAAATCACCGGAAGTATTGCCAATAAAAAGAAACCAAAGTAGAGCAGTCCGGAAATGATGCAGGGAAGAAAAAAATTCCACCCGATCAGGCCGGTCAAAGCTGCAAAAATCAGCATCAAAAGACTCATATAATTAAGAATCGTACTTTCTGGAAAATTTAAAAGTCTGGAAGAAATAAACATGCCGATGCCGCAAATCAGAAAAAATATGTTAAAGATCCGCATGCTTTTTGAGAGAAAAGAAGAACTTCCATTTGGGGAGCAGTGTTCCCACAGTTCAACTTCAAGCTTATCTGCAAGTTCTCTGGCCGCTTTTGTAAAGGTGCTGTTAGTCATGACCATAGCTTTATCACAGTCATAAAAATCAGCACCTGCATAAGCTTCCTGAATGGCCTTGTTTCCTACTGGATGAGAATAATATTTGCATTGAATACCAAATTTTACTCCGTTTTTCTGTGCGAGGATATCAACACCCTGGTCACCACTGCCTTTGGTCACAGTGACTTTGTGAAATCCTCGATATCTTAATAATTCTGCGCAGCGATGTTCAAACTGCAGACCATCCATAATTTTCAAATCCTTTCGTTCCCGGCAGGTGTTTTGTCTTATTTTAGCTTTCCTTTGAGGCTTATGTCAACAAAAGAATGAAAGAATAATATATAAAGCTTGATAATATGGTTCTTTCTGGTAAAATGGGGGAAAAGGAGTGACATTATATGATTACATTAAATGATTATCTTTATTCGGGTAATACGATTCTTCGTATTCTGCATAATTACATACATGATCTGAGAGAAGATGCCAAAAAGACTCATAATGAAATTGATATGATTCACTGTAACTTCCTGATTCTTATCAGAGAACTGCTGGAACATAATGATTTCCTTACCGCACAGTCTCAGCAGATCAGAGAATTTTATAAATATATGTCCAGAGAATATCCGTTTCTGGCCTTTACATTTAAGGGAAGAATCAAATCCCTGATACGCGCAGAGGAAAAGTTTAATGGATATATAGTGGAATATATTTATAATTATTATACGGAGCATGGGGAATATCCACCGTTAGCTGAACTGAAAAACCGTCTCAGCTGTTTCAGGGATTTTATCGCTTATCGTATTGTGATTTCCATGCCAAGATGTCATCTGAAAAGCGAAGATGACCGGGAGAGAGAAGAACTGAAATATCTTTACCAGATAGCGAATATACTTCCTGGTTTTCTTGAAGAGAGAGGTTTTACTGCAGAACCGGCACATGGAATTAAAAAAAGTGGTTCTCCACTTTTGAATGAAGAAGTAAAACCATATTACAGAGATTATATTTATGGAACAGGTTCTGACGAATATCAGTCTCTTCATATTACATTTTATGATAACAGTTCCAGATCATATATGGAAGTACAGCTCCGGACAAAAACAATGGATGATATTGCAGAGATCGGATCAGCGAATCATCTGGGATATGAGAAAAAACAGGAAAGTGAAAGAGCCAGAAGAGATGCAATCCCAGAAGGGGAATGTGTGTATTTTGATCAGGCTTATGAGAGAGGGATGAAACTTCTTGGACTGGATCTGTCCAAACTGGATGTGAATATGTTTGCTGCAGTAAATAACAGTCTGATCAATGACGGCTGCGGTTTATACCGCGGCCGCCTGATCCTTCCTTATGAACATCTCTCGAGATTCCAGAATGATCTGATTGACTGATTCAAATCTAACATCCGCGGAAAGGGCATCAGCGCTCCATCACATTGATGGACTCGATGCCCACGCTTCCGCCGCGAACCACTTCTATGTTCTTAAATTCTTCTTTGATTAGTTTGACAACTGCATCATTCTTGGTTGCTGTCTGAACAAATTCCAGAAGCAGACTGTCGTGACCATAATCAATAACTCGTGCTTTAAAAGTTTCTGCAATCTGAAACAGTTCTACTTTGTCGGATGCAGTGCATTTTTTGACTTTTATATAAAGAATCTCTTTCATGCGGACAAATACATCTGTAAAGTCGATGACCTTGATAACTTCCACCATACGATTGAGCTGTTTTTTGATCTGCTCAAACGTCTCGTCATCACTGACGGTTGCAATGGTCATTCTGGAGACTGTCGGATCTTCTGTAGTACCTACAGTAAGACTGTCCAGATTATAAGATTTTCCGGAAAACAGCCCGGAAATTTTGGACAGTACACCAACCTGGTTTTCAACGTAAAGAGAGATCCATCTAGTTTTCATTCCTTTATCCATTCCTGCTTCCTCCTAACAGTCCATGATCAGATCAGCCAGAGTTCCACCTGGTTTGACCATTGGATAAACCATTTCTTCAGGATCGATGATAAATTCGATCACAGTAGGTACTTTGGTACTTTTGCGAGCTTCTTCAAAAGCTGCAGCAATTTCCTCACGTTTGGTTACACGGATTCCTTTTGCTCCATAGCTTTCTGCCAGCCTGATAAAGTCAGGGGTATATTTGGGATATTCCTGACCGTCAGTACGCCGGGAGAGTGCGCCGGATCTTAAGTTGGTCATAGAATAGCGCTTACCGTAAAAAAGCTTCTGCCACTGACGTACCATTCCAAGATAAGTATTATTAAAAATACAGTTGATGATCGGTAATTCTTCCAGAACGGCAGTTGCCAGTTCCTGAATATTCATCTGTATACCGCCGTCACCGGATATGGAAATAACCGGAGTGACGGGATTGCCAATCTGTGCGCCGATCGCACCAGGAAGACCATAGCCCATGGTTCCAAGCCCACCGGACATGATAAGCTTACGGTTTTCTGTAATATCGACAAACTGAGATGTCAGCATCTGATGCTGTCCCACATCTGTGACAATGATTGCCTTGTCAAACTGTCTGTTGATTTCCTGAAAGATATCAAGAGGACCCATCAATGGACGGTTTTTCATGGAAAGTGGATGTTCGTTTTTCCATCCTTCAATTTCTGCACGCCATTTTTCGGTGCTGCATTCCGTTACATATTCTGCCATTTTCGTAATAGCTTCTTTTGCATCTGCAACAATCGGAATATCAACATGAATATTTCTGGAGATAGAAGCAGTGTCAATGTCTATATGTACAATCTGTGCATTAGGCGCAAATTCGTGAAGCTTGCCGGTAATTCTGTCATTAAAGCGTGTTCCGATGGAGAAAAGCAGATCACAGTTAGTCACAGCCATATTGGCGGCATAAGCACCGTGCATACCAAGATTTCCGATAAAAAGAGGATGTCTGGTAGAGATAGCACCGCGTCCCATAACAGTAGTTACAACCGGAACCTGAGTTTTTTCGACAACAGAGGTGAAAATTTCGTTTGCATTGGAAATGTTAACACCGCCGCCGGCCAGAAACAGAGGCTTTTTAGCTTTGAGAAGCATCTTAAGAGCTCGTTTGAGCTGTCCCATATGAACACTGGTGTTAGGCTTATATCCACGAATATTGACATTCTTTGGATATTCGGCACTGCCAAGTTCCGCCATAACGTCTTTTGGCAGGTCAATAAGTACCGGTCCGGGACGTCCGGTTCTGGCAATATAAAATGCCTCCTTGATAATGCGTCCGAGATCTTCACGATTGCGAACAGTAACACCATATTTGGTAATGCTTCGAGTGATACCGACGATATCAACTTCCTGGAAAGCATCGTTTCCGATCAGATGTCTTGCAACCTGACCAGTGAAACACACAAGTGGAACACTATCATAGTTGGCAGTGGCAAGTCCGGTGACAAGATTGGTAGCTCCGGGACCACTGGTTACAAGACAGACACCGACTTTACCGGTTGTTCTTGCGTAGGCATCTGCTTCATGAACCAATGCCTGTTCATGTCTTGGAAGAATAATATCAATTCCGCTCTGTTTGTATAACTCATCACTTATATCAATGGTACATGCACCAGGATAACCGAATAAGGTAGTCACTCCTTCTTCTTTTAAGGCTTTTACCAGTAATTTATTACCTGAAATCTGTCTCATATACATACCTCCTCTGTTTAATTTAGTACGGTAAGACGGCAATCTTATAAAGTGATTTGCTGAATAAAAAAATCCCAAGCATATAAAATACTCAGGACAGAAATCCGCGGTACAACTATGAATACAATTATAAAATAAGACATTATATTTGTCAACGAGTGAACAGTAACAGGCTATCGACTTTTCAGGGAAATTTTGATATGATAGGTAAGAAAATTTCAGTAAACTACAGGAGAGAAACGCATGAGCGAAACAGAGAAAATTCAGTCATGGATGAAAAAATGCAGTCTTTGTCCGAGAAACTGTGGTGTAAACCGTTTAGATGGACAAAAGGGATTTTGCGGCGTGGATGCGGAGATTCTTGTTGCGAGGGCGGCTCTCCACATGTGGGAGGAACCGTGTATTTCGGGAAAAGAAGGATCAGGTGCAGTGTTTTTTTCAGGCTGTTCACTTGGGTGTGGATTTTGTCAGAATAATAAGATATCCAGAGGACAGACCGGGAAAAAGATTACTGTGGAATATCTTGCAGAACTTTTTTTTCAACTGCAGGGACAGGGTGCGAATAATATTAATCTGGTAACAGCAGGTCATTTTCTGCCACAGGTTGCACTGGCGCTGGAAAATGCCAGAGCGCATGGGCTGAAGATACCGGTTGTTTATAACAGTAGTGGATATGAAAAAGCGGACACTCTGAAAATACTGGAAGGTCTGGTAGACATTTATCTGCCGGATTTCAAATACATGGATTCGGAACTGGCCGGAAAGTATTCTCATGCACCAGACTATCCGCAGATTGCAAAGGCTGCTCTGAAAGAAATGGTGCAGCAGGTCGGAACTCCAGGATTTGATGAGCGTGGTATGATGAAAAAAGGCGTGATCGTTCGTCATCTGCTTTTGCCGGGACATGTAAAAAACTCCAGGGAAGTATTGAAATATCTGTATGAAACTTATGGAGACAGGATTTATATAAGTATTATGAACCAGTACACACCGATGCCTGCAATGAAAGATGATCCGAAACTGTCACGTAAAGTGACAGACAGAGAATATGAACGTTTGCTTGATTATGCACTTTCACTTGGACTGAACAATGGATTTATTCAGGAAGGTGAGACTGCGAAGGAAAGCTTTATACCGGAATTTAATGAAGAGGGAGTAAATAAATGAGCGAAATGAAAAGCAATAAAAAGACAGAAAAGAAACGAAAGATCAGAAATGATAAAACATATACAAAAGGTAAGTCATTTACGAAGGATAAACCATTTACAAAGGACAAGACTTCTGTAAAAGAGAAATCACTTTGTCCTGTTCATGGAAAGTGCGGCGGATGTCAGCTGTTGGATATGCCATATGAAAAACAGCTCAAAAAGAAACAGAATCAGGTGAGCAAACTTCTTCAGCC
>NZ_CAKROJ010000026.1 GCF_934372025.1 uncultured Blautia sp. | reverse complement strand
CTGTTCCTTTTTTGTTTATTCTTCTGTATTTTCTGCTGCCTCTTTTTCCTTCATTCTGGAAAAAACCATCTCGTATCCATCATTTCCGTAATTAAGTGAACGATTTACACGACTGATCGTAGCTGTAGACGCACCTGTCTTTTCGGAAATATCCAGATATGTGCGTTTGTCTGTCAGCATTTTGGCAACTTCAAAGCGCTGTGACAGAGAAAGAAGTTCATTGATCGTGCATACATCTTCAAAAAATGTATAACACTCTTCCTTATTTTTCAGACAAAGGATTGCTTCAAATAGATGATCAACCTCTTCCGTTCTGATTTTTTTACCCATAGCCCTGCTCCTTTAGTTACATCATTATATGTTTTTGTTTCATACACATGGTATTTTAACACTTTAACATGCGAAAAGCAAGGTTTATTTTAATGAAGACATACTGTTATTGAAATATTCTCCATTATAAACTATAATAGCTACAAACAAACATACGTTTATTATACAGAAATGGAGTATCTGTTATGGATTTATTTGAATATGCAAAATCAAAGACACTTGATCGGGAATCTCCACTGGCATCCCGGCTTCGGCCGACAACCCTGGACGAAGTAGTCGGACAGGAGCATATCGTAGGCCACGATAAATTACTGTATCGTGCGATCAAAGCTGATAAACTGACTTCTGTCATCTTTTATGGTCCGCCCGGAACCGGCAAGACTACGCTCGCCAAAGTTATTGCCAATACTACCAGTGCAAATTTTACGCAGATCAATGCCACGGTAGCCGGCAAGAAAGACATGGAAGAAGTAATAAAGGAAGCACAGGATCGTCTTGGTATGTATGGAAAGAAAACGATTCTGTTTATCGATGAGATTCATCGTTTCAATAAGGGGCAGCAGGATTATCTTCTTCCGTTTGTTGAAGACGGTACGATCATCCTCATTGGCGCAACTACAGAAAATCCTTATTTTGAAGTCAACGGTGCTTTACTTTCCCGCTCCATCATCTTTGAACTGAAACCTCTCAGTAACGAAAACATCCGTACACTCATCCTGCGGGCTGTCAATGACTGTGATAAAGGAATGGGCAATTACGGTGCTGTCATCGATGAGGATGCACTTGCGTTTCTGGCTGATATGGCCGGCGGTGATGCCCGCAGTGCTCTGAATGCCGTGGAACTTGGTATTCTCACCACCCCCAAAAGCGAAGATGGATATATACATCTGACACTTGCAGTTGCCTCTGAATGTATCCAGAAACGCGTCATCAAATACGATAAAAAAGGTGACAACCACTATGACATCATCTCTGCTTTCATCAAAAGCATGCGAGGCTCTGATCCTGATGCCGCTGTCTATTATCTGGCAAAAATGCTCTATGCCGGTGAAGATGTCAAGTTCATTGCACGTCGTATTATGATCCTCGCTTCCGAAGATATCGGAAATGCTGATCCACAGGCATTACAGGTGGCAGTCGCAGCTGCTCAGGCTGTTGAGCGCGTCGGAATGCCGGAATCACAGATCATCCTTTCTCAGGCAGTTACCTATATGGCCTGTGCACCCAAAAGCAACTCTGCGGTAAATGCAATCTTTGATGCCATGGCTTCCGTAAAAAATACGGAAACAACGGTTCCTGTACATCTGCAGGATGCACATTATGGTGGTCACGAAAAGCTTGGAAAAGGAATCGGTTACAAATATGCTCATGATTACCCGGGTCATTATGTAAAACAGCAGTATCTTCCTTCTGAAATTCAGAATGAACGTTTTTATGAACCAGGAGAGCTCGGATACGAAAAAAACATCCGTGAATATCTGCAAAAAACAAAATGGAGGAATTGACCTAAATCAATTCCCCCATCAGCATTCCGTATATATCCTGATATTTCTTTGTCCAGCTGTGGCACATTGCCTGTGCCGCTTCCAATCCCGGTGCTGCCAGTGTCAGATCCAGCACCGTAGAATCTTTCTCGATGATCTGGCAGCGCACTGCATATTTTCCCTGAGGTGTTATATAATAGTCAGCCGGTGTCAGAATACGTTCCTGCACCTGCCCGCCATGCGTCTGTAAATACTCTTTTACTTCATTCTTTATTTCCTGCGACAACTCTTTTTCAAAATAAGAAAGTGTTTTTCTTCCCTCTTCTGTAATTTCATAAAATGAACTGTTGGAAATTGTACGCTTACTCAGAAGCTCTGTCTCTACCAGTTCCGAAAGTACCTTCTGAAGCTGGAAATAATCCGTATAATCTCTGTCCAGTATAAATTCTGAAATCTGAGAATTCGTCAGTGTTTCCTTTGAATGTTTCGCCATATATAAGACAATCAGTTTATATGTTGTAAATGGTTCTGCCATTTCAATCACCTCTTTCTCACACAAGTAAGGTCTTCTGCACTTTCATTCAACTGTTTTCCCTGCCAGCTGTTTCGAATTTTCATTTCATGATGCAGAATATTTAACACTTCTCGCTTCCTGCTAGCCCATAACGGGGCAATGAGCAGTTTTTCCGGTCCATCCCCTGTCATTCTGTGAATGACAATTGATGGATCCAGATGTTCCAGACACTCTATCAGTAACTGCAGATATTCCTCTCGTTCATAAACCTGGAATTTTCCGGCCAGATAATCCTCTGCCAGATCCGTTCCCTTTAGCACATGCAATAACTGCAGTTTGATTCCCTGTATATCCCTTGCATTCAGATACTTCATCGTTTCGAGGATATCCTGCACGGATTCTCCCGGCAGCCCCAAAATCGTATGAACGATCACCTGGATGCCCAGCTTACGCAGATTTCTTACCGCTTCCTCGAAACAGGAAAGTGGATAGCCTCTCCGAATATAAGCAGCCGTCTTTTCATGAATTGTCTGAAGTCCAAGCTCCACCCATACCGGTTTGATCTGATTCAGTTCGTTCAGAAGTTCAAGCACCTCATCTCCCAGACAATCCGGTCTGGTTCCAATCGACAGTGCAACAACAGAAGGATGTCGGATCGCTTCTGTGAAAATCTTATGCAAATATTCTACCGGTGCATATGTATTGGTATATGCCTGAAAATATGCAATGTATTTGTGGATAGGACGCTTTGCAGAAAGCAGTTCTATCTGACTGTCAATCTGCTCAGTTACTGAAAGTGCTGCATCCGCAGCAAACTCTCCGCTTCCGCCGGCACTGCAGAAAATACACCCTCTGCTTCCGAGCTTTCCATCACGGTTCGGACAGGACATTCCCCCATTCAGCGTTACTTTGTATACTTTTTCGCCAAATGTCTCCCGGAGCATGTAGTCCAGTGAATGATACGGTTTTCCATTCCAGTTCTTCCGGTGTATATCTGCACTTGCACTCATACTTCTCTTCCTTCACTTTCCTGCTCTGCATTTCCATTTTCCGGCATGTAATTATCGAATATCTTTGCCAGAAAAAATGAATTGCAATATGCGATCAATCCAAACCCCACGATTAAAAACAGAATAAACAGCGTGGACTGTAGGCGAAAAGATCTCACAAATAAAAGCAGAAGAGGACAAAGTTCAATCAGCACCATCACAACCGTATACGGAAGATGCCGGATCGACATCAGCAATGCATTTTTGATCGTATTTCCGGTGGAATTATAAAATCTGGCAAGAACCGGGTATACATACAACGTCAGTACAAAATACACTATCGCAAATGCTGCAAAGATCACATGAAAGATCTGTCCTGCACTTCCGGGCATTGCCTTTGCAACATGCATATCCAGATAAAGAATCACACCGACAACGATAAGTATCAGATTAATGATGGTTGCCTGTTTAAAATTTTCTTTGAAGGATTTAAAAAAGCTCCTGACAATATAAGATTCTTCATTTCTGACCATCTTCAGTGTTACATAATACATGGCAGTTATCGAAGCACCTGCCGTAACGATCGGAATACAGCAGATCAGACATATAATATTCAGAATACACAAATCTGCTACCCTTCCCATAAATGTAAAAAACTTATTGTCCATACTGAAAAAATGTCCCATATGCAAAACTCCTTTGTTTCTATTTGTGTAAAAATCACACTTCTATAATTAACAGTATAACGAACTTCCCTCAAAAAAGCAATCAAAACCAAACAGCTGTTTTGCTCTCGTCTTTTTCATGGCATGATGAGCTGATCTACCGTCACCAGTTCATACCCCATTGTTCTGAGTTTATCAATAATCTCAAGTGCCGCTTCAACAGATGTATCATATTCATCATGCATCAGTATAATTGCACCATCCTCTATCTCATTTTGCACTATATCCACTATTTTCTCCGCATTTTTTACTTTCCAGTCAAGAGTATCAATCGTCCAGAATACCGGCAGCATTTCCACGCACAGTTCCAGATTCTTTTTCCATGCTCCAAATGGAGGACGCATATACTGTGGATAGATTCCTGTAGTTTCATAAATCAGATTATTGGTTTTCAAAATTTCTTCTCTGGCCTTTATTTCTCCTATTTTATCCAGCTGCACGTGATGATACGTATGATTTCCTATCAGATGTCCTTCTTTTTGCATACGTTCTGCCAGCTCCGGATACTGTTCGATTTTCTCACCCAGCAGAAAAAAGGAAGCCTTCACATTACGCTCTTTTAATCCATCCAACAAACGCGAGGTATAACTGCCGCCGGGACCATCATCAAAAGTCAGTGCCGCCCGAGGGGGATCCACTGATTTTTCTACCAGGCGCAGCATTCCCTGACCCGCGATCATCTCAGCAATTCCTCTGGCTGACACCTGACAGGTCTTCGTGCCTGTTTCATTAATCCATATCGAAATAACCATCAACAAAATAATCAGAAGAATACATCCTGCTTTCTTTTTTTTCATCAACCAGTCACGGATCCCAAAATTTCACTCCATTCAATATATGAGAACCTATATGAAAAAAGCACTGATGACCTGTTCAAAAGATCCTCAGTGCTTGATATTTTATGATCTGCTGCTACACAGATTTTATTCAGACAGCATGATCTTGAGCTGTGCTTCGATTGCATCTACACATTTCTCAAATCCCAGTTTACCACTGTTCAGACAGAGATCATAATTCGTTGCATCGTTCCATATGCCGCCTGTAAATTTGCGGTAATAGTCCTGCTTACGTTTGTCATCTTTGAGAAGGAATTTTTCTACATCTTCTCTTGAACCGGAGATTTTCTGAGAAGCCTGTTCCACACGAAATTCCCATGGTGCATGAATAAATACACGCAAAGTATTTGGTCTGTCCTTGAACACATAATTAACGCAGCGTCCAACGATCACATAGGATTCTTTTTCGGCCAGATCATTAACAACTTTTGCCTGATAATTAAAAAGGTTTTCGTCAGAAATAAAATCTTTATTTCCCGGACGGACCAGATCACCTTTATAAATGCTGCTCTTATTTCCAAACAGAGAAGATTTGATCTTATCTCCCGCTTCAACTTTTCCAAAGAGATTTACGTCAATTCCACTCTCATCAGATGCCATATGAATGATCTGCTTATCATAAAAAGAAATTCCCAGACGTTCTGCCAGCATCTTTCCAACGGTACGTCCGCCGCTTCCATATTGTCTTGCAATTGTGATCACTACATGATCCATACTGATTTCCTCCCTACTCGCCCAGATATGCTTTCTGGACGGATTCATCATGAAGCAGATCATCTGCTTTTCCTTCCAGAGTGATACTTCCTGTTTCGAGAACGTATGCTCTGTCTGCGATAGAAAGTGCTTTCTTCGCATTCTGCTCAACAAGCAGAACCGTTGTTCCACTTTCACTTACTTCTTTGATAATATCAAAGATTTCATTTACAAAGATCGGTGACAGACCCATAGATGGCTCATCCATAAGGATGATTCTTGGCTTGCTCATCAGCGCACGTCCCATGGCAAGCATCTGCTGTTCACCACCGGAAAGTGTACCGGCACGCTGTCCTGTACGTTCTTTCAGACGTGGGAATCTTTTGTATACCATCTCAAGGCTCTGCGCGATCTCATTTTTATCTTTTCTTGTATAAGCTCCCATCAGAAGGTTTTCGTATACGGACATATCCGCAAACACACGTCTTCCTTCCGGAACGTGAGCCATTCCCATCTCAACGATCTTATGTGCCGGTGTCTTTGTCAGGTCTTTTCCTTCAAAAACAATGCTTCCTGCTTTTGCAGGAATGATTCCGGTCAGAGTCTGCAGGGTAGTTGTCTTACCTGCACCATTGGCACCGATCAGGGCAATAACCTCTCCCTTTTCTACGTGAAAGGAAATCCCTTTTAATGCCTGGATGACACCATAATAAACCTGGAGATCTTTTACTTCCAACATTGACATTTGATTTTCCTCCTATTCTCCCAGATATGCAGTGATAACTGCCGGATCCTTCAGGACTGCAGATGTCTCACCCTGTGCAAGCACCTGTCCGAAGTTCAGTACAGTCAGTTCTTCACAGATACCGCCAACCAGCTTCATATCATGTTCGATCAGAAGAGTGGTCATATCAAAATGTTTCTGTACAAAACGAATTGTATCCATCAGTTCCTGTGTTTCGTTAGGATTCATGCCTGCTGCCGGCTCGTCAAGAAGAAGGAGCTTCGGATCTGTTGCCAGTGCTCTGGCAATCTCAAGTTTACGCTGCTTACCATATGGAAGATTTCCTGCAAGTGTCTGAGCTTCCTTGTCAAGATCAAATACTTTCAGGATCTCCATTGCTTTTTCATTCATTTCTTTCTCAACTTTATGGTATTTCGGAAGTCTCAGAATTCCGGTCAGCGTGGAATAGGAATGATGATTGTGCAGTCCTACTTTAACATTGTCAAGAACTGTCATTTCCTTAAACAGACGAATGTTCTGGAAAGTTCTTGCAATACCTGCTTTGTTGATCTCTATCGTGCTCTTTCCTGTGATATCCTGTCCGTCCAGTTTGATAATACCCTCTGTCGGTTTGTACACACCTGTAAGAAGGTTAAAAATTGTTGTTTTTCCTGCACCGTTCGGTCCGATCAGACCATACAGCTGTCCCTTTTCAATAGATACATTGAAACCGTCAACTGCGCGAAGACCGCCGAACTGAATAGCCAGATGATTTACCTCTAACATTGCCATAGTTAAGCTGCCTCCTTTTTCTTTGCTGTACCTTTAAATTTTTCAATCACACGTGCTCTCCAGTTTCTTGCTGCCGGAGCCCAGTTAAAGAGCATCATGACGATCAGTACGATCGCATAGATCAGCATACGATAATTTGCAAATCCTCTGAGCAGTTCCGGAAGTGCATACAGGATAACTGTCGCAATAATAGATCCACGAAGATTTCCAATTCCTCCAAGCACAACATATACAAGGATCAGAATAGACATATTGTAGTCAAAACCTGAAACTTTCAGCATGGAAAGGTTATGAGCATAAAGCACACCTGCCACACCGGCAAGAGCTGCTGAAACTGTAAATGCAAGAAGCTTGAATTTTGTTACATCAATACCTACAGATTCTGCTGCAATACGGTTATCTCTTGTTGCTGTGATCGCACGTCCGCTTCTGGAATTTACCAGATTCTGTACGATAAATAATGTCAGAAGAACAAGCACGATTCCTATCGGGAAGAAATAATGCTTTACATCTTTATAAAGTGCACCTGTTCCTGAAATACCGAGTGCTCCTTTCAGGATCTGTTTACCACCTGTTCCAAGCTTGAGAGCTGCGGAACTTGTAGCTACGTGAAGTCCACTGTCATCGATTCCAACATAGAGGATATTGATCAGGTTTTTGATGATCTCACCAAAAGCCAGTGTTACGATAGCCAGATAATCACCACGGAGTCTGAGTACCGGAATACCGATAATAACACCGAATACAGCAGCCACTGCTGCACCGACCAGAATTGCAAGAATAAATCTAGGAACCTGCGGAATATCACTGGCAACGTGTGAAAACAGAGCACTGGAATATGCTCCAACACACATAAAACCGGCATGGCCAAGACTGAGTTCTCCGGAAAAACCTACAACCAGATTCAGTGAAATTGATGCGATCGTATAAACGCACAGCGGAACCATGAGTCCCATCAGAAGGTTTGAAAGATTTCCGGTAGCTGACATTATTTCAACAATGACAAACAGGACTAAGACCAGTCCATAGTTGATCAGATTGTTTTTGGTTGTTTTATTCATATTCTTCATATCGTCCACCTCTTATACTTTCTCCTGGATGTTCTTGCCGAACAATCCGGTCGGTTTTACAAGAAGTACCACGATCAGAACAGCAAAACATATTGCATCTGCGACCTGTGAAGATATGTATGCTTTACCAAAAATCTCAATCACACCAAGAAGAATACCGCCTACCATTGCTCCCGGAATAGATCCGATACCACCAAATACAGCTGCTACGAAAGCTTTGATACCAGGCATGGCACCTGTATATGGTGTCAGAGTCGGATACGTCTGACAGAGCAGAAGACCTGCGATCGCAGCAAGTCCTGAACCGATTGCAAATGTAAGGGAAATCGTTGCATTGACATTAACTCCCATAAGCTGTGCTGCATCACGGTCTTCTGAGACTGCCAGCATGGCACGGCCAGGTTTTGTCTTTTTAACAAAAAGAGTAAGTCCTACCATGATCACGATACATGCCAGAATTGTTACAATTGTAATGCCTTTGATCGTAAGTTCACCATTAAACAGTGTAACAGATGGTACATCTACAACCGTTACGAAACTCTTTGCATCTGCACCAAAAATCAACAGTGCAAGGTTCTGCAACAGATAACTGACACCGATCGCAGTAATCAGTACAGCCAGGTTGGAGGATGCTTTACGAAGCGGGCTGTATGCAACCTTCTCGATCACAACACCAAGAACTGTACAGAATATTACTGAAAGCCCTACGGCCAGAATCGGAGACATTCCTCCTCTTGTAACAGCGGTAAGTATCACATACGCACCTACCATGATAACGTCACCATGGGCAAAATTAAGCATTTTGGCGATACCATACACCATCGTATATCCAAGTGCGATGATCGCATAGATGCTGCCCAGGCTTATTCCATCTTTTAAATATGATAAAAAACTCATAGTGCACCTCTTTAATAATATGTCATATTAGCGCAAGAAAGGGGACGGCCCTGTGATAACAGGAAACCGTCCCCCGTCCTCTGAATTTCAGTGTCTGTTTCTTTACTTCATTTCTACGTAAGCGCCGTCTTTGATTTCAAAAGCTTTTGGCTCTTTGTCACATTCACCATCTTCTGTCCATTTAGCTTTACCTGTCAGACCATCAAGCTCGATGTTCAGCATGGATGCAGACATTGCTGCGCTGATATCTTCGTTGGACATATCCGGTGTGATTCCTGCATCGTTTGCTGCAAGCTGCATAGCATAGATTACATCATATGCATCTGCTGCGAACTGGTTCGGAACTTCGTCTTTGTTTGCTGCTTCATAAGCATCTACAAATGCTTTGGATTTTTCATCATCAGATGTAGCTGAGAATGGTGTCAGAAGCATAACGCCTTCTGCAAGAGAAGTATCAAAGTTTTCTACTCCAAGGATACCGTCCATACCGTCTACACCGAATTTCTTCATATCATCCATTCCGGCGTCATGTGCCTGCTGGAGAATCAGAGCGTTGTCTGAATAGTAGTTAGGAAGGAAAAGAAGCTCTGCTCCACTGTCTTTGATTTTTTTAAGCTGTACAGAGAAGTCTGTATTACTGTCTGCTGTGTAAGCTTCGTCAGCTACAACCTCAAGTCCGTTTTCTTCTGCTGCTGCAACAAATGCATCATTGACACCTGAGTTGTAATCTGCGGAAGAATCATAGAGAACTGCTACTTTTGTAGCCAGGCCATGTGATCCGATGAACTCTGCAGATTTTGTTCCCTGTGCCGGGTCTGTGAAGCACATACGGAATTCATTGCTTCCAGATGTGATACAGTCAACTGCTGTACCGGATGGTGTAAAGAGGAATGTGCTCTCTGCTGCTTCAGCACCAACTGCGATACATGCACCGGATGTTACAGTACCACAAAGCATCTGCATACCTTTGTCGAGAAGGTCATTGTATGCATTGACTGCTTTTTCAGGATCTCCCTGGTCATCACCTGCTGCCAGGACTTCAACATTATATCCGTTGAATCCACCGTTTGCATTTACTTCTTCAGCTGCAAGCTGTGCTGCATGATATACACCAAGACCATACTGTGCATAATCTCCTGTCATTGGTCCAATGACACCAATCTTAAATGTCTCCGCGTCGTCTGCAAATACTGCTGTTGGCATCATTGCTGCTGTCATAGCTACTGCTGCTGTTACTGCAAGTACTTTCTTCATATTTTTCATAATAAGATCCTCCTATCTTATACTTCAGCTCGCTTTACTTTCATTTGCTAAAGCTTTAATGTACTTGATTATAGCATTCAGTTTCTACGATTGCAAGCAGAAATTTTAGATTTATTTAATATTTTGTATTTTTGTCATGAACTCTTGTTGTCCTCTAGCGGACATCGAATTCAAAAAAAGACCGTGGTTTCTCATTAAAACCACGGTCTCCATAATCTTATTATAACTTATGCTACAGCTTTTTTAGCGATTTCTGCAAGTGCTGCAAATCCTTCTGCATCGTTTACTGCAAGTTCAGCAAGCATCTTTCTGTTGATGTCGATGTTTGCAACTTTCAGACCATGCATCATTTTGCTGTAGGAAAGTCCATTCATTCTTGCAGCAGCGTTGATACGAGCGATCCAAAGCTGTCTGAACTGACGTTTTTTCTGTTTACGTCCTGCATAGGAGCTTGCAAGTGCTCTCATTACAGACTGTTTTGCTACTCTATACTGTTTGGAACGAGCTCCTCTGTAGCCCTTTGCCAGTTTTAATGTACGGTTATGTCTTTTCTTTGCGTTTAATCCGCCTTTAATTCTTGCCATTTCTTATTTCCTCCTGTTTGTCTTCCGATATCGTCTGCTGCTTATTATAAATAAGGCAGTGCTTTCTTAATGTTCTTAAGGTTTGTAGAATCAACAACAGTAGCTTTTCTCAGATTTCTCTTTCTCTTCTGAGATTTCTTTGTTAAGATATGGCTCTTATAAGCTTTATTTCTCATGATTTTTCCGGTTCCGGTTTTTTTGAAACGTTTTGCTGCTGCTCTACAAGTTTTAATCTTAGGCATAATTATTTCCTCCTTAATTCGTGGTACTGTTTTTATTTCATATTATCAAAACACGTGCTGATCGCACACTGTCTGTGATAACTGCTTAACGCTTTTCACTGAGAAACATAGTCATGCTTCTTCCTTCAATCTTCGGGGCTTTCTCAACAACTGCCACATCTGTAAGCTGCTCTGCAAACTCATCAAGTACATGTTTGCTGCTTGCCATATGTGCCATTTCTCTTCCGCGGAAACGTAATGTTACTTTAACACGGTCTCCTTTGGAGAGGAATTTTCTTGCTGCATTAACCTTCGTCTTCAGGTCATTGGTATCAATGTTTGGAGAAAGACGTACTTCCTTGATGTCAATTGTCTTCTGCTTTTTCTTAGCTTCTTTTTCCTTACGGGAAAGTTCATAACGATATTTACCGTAATCAATAATCTTACAAACCGGCGGTTTTGCCTGCGGTGCGATTTTTACAAGATCAAGTCCGGCTTCCTGTGCTTTTGCAAATGCTTCTCTGGAAGAAACAATACCAAGCTGTGCTCCATCCGGTCCAATCAAACGTACCTCTTTGTCTCTGATCTGTTCGTTAATCATTAAATTGCTAATTGTAGTACACCTCCATACATCTAAATAAATAATAACCTGACACTCTCAGTCACTGTATATTTTCTTCACAGCAACTCCCCTGGTTCATACATTTGAAAACAAAAAAGAGCATGGACAGATTCCACACTCAACTATATCCGGGATAACAAACCTGAATTTCTTATCTCCGTGCATTCGATGAACATACAGTATGTAACAGAATGCTTCGATATATCAACCCGAGTCGCATCATGTGCGCTGAGGTGAGAGTAGTGTACTCTGCTTTGTTTTCTTCACGTACTTGATTACAATATCATGTCTTTTCTTCAATGTCAAGATGTTTTTTTATTTTTTTAAATACATATTTTATTTCTTTTTGTAGATACTATTTCTGCATGATGTTTTCAGTCCTGTTACTGTATTTAAACTCATGACAGTTCTGTATACTGCATTACAAAATTTTATGACAAGGAGGCTTCTATTATGACAATTCTGACATGCCATGCCACAAAATGCTTTTACAATGAACAAAATCTCTGTTCCAAAGGTGATATTGAAATCACAGGAGACCAGGCACATCGCGCAGATGAAACAAGCTGCAGCAGTTTTCGCGACCGTTCTACAGCCGGTATTATGAACTGTGAAGCGCCGCACTGTGGTTGTGATAAAATCAACATTAACTGTAAAGCGCAGGAATGCACCTATAATGATCAGTGCAGATGCACTGCTTCCGCCATTGATGTAGCCGGCTGCAGCACAGATGGATGTAATGAAACAAAATGTAATACATTCTCATGTAAGTGCTGATTTTCCTTTATTCTTAAAAAGAGACGCTGTTTCATACAGCGTCTCTTCGTATGTCTTAATTATCTGATTCTATCTGTTTCTTAAGAAATCCGGAATCTGAATATCCTTTTTCTGTACAGTACTGGTCGGAACCTTACCTGCATAGGAACCACTGTTCATCGTCGGCAGGCTGAAGCTCGGCATTGACATACCGCTGTTAGACGGTGCTGCTGTACCGGTTGCCGGCTTACGTACAGTAAATGGTGTTGTATTATTTCTTGTACCAAACGGTGTTGTCTTAGCTGCTGCATCAGATAACCCGGTTGCAATAACTGTGATTCTTGCATAATCAGCAACAGAATCATCATACATTGCACCAAAGATGATATTTGCATCTTCACCTGTCAGTTCCTGTACATAGCTTGCCGCATCGTTTGCATCCATAAGAGAAATATCTCCGGAAATATTGATGATAACATGAGTTGCACCTTTGATGGTAGTCTCCAGAAGCGGGGAGGAAACCGCCTGCTGAACTGCTTCCATAGCTTTGTCATCTCCTCTTGCCTCACCGATACCAATATGAGCGATGCCCTTGTCAGTCATAACTGTCTGAACATCTGCAAAGTCAAGGTTGATCAGTGCCGGCAGATTGATCAGGTCTGTAATACCCTGAACAGCCTGCTGCAGAACCTCATCCGCTTTGCGGAGAGCTTCCGGCATAGTTGTACGACGATCTACGATCTCAAGCAGCTTATCATTCGGAATAACAATTAATGTATCAACAGCCTTCTTCAGATTTTCGATTCCTGAAAGAGCATTATTCATACGTGTTTTCGCTTCAAAACGGAAAGGTTTTGTTACAACACCTACAGTCAGGATTCCCATTTCCTTAGCTGCTGCTGCGATAACAGGTGCTGCACCTGTTCCGGTACCGCCGCCCATTCCACAGGTAACAAATACCATATCTGCACCTTCGATCAACTGTTTCACTTCTTCTATGCTCTCTTCAGCGGCCTTCTGACCAACTTCCGGCTGTGCGCCGGCGCCAAGACCCTTTGTAATCTTTTCACCAATCTGAAGTACTGTTGGAGCTTTGCAAAGTGTCAGGGCCTGTTTATCAGTATTTACACCAACAAACTCAACTCCTCCAATGGCCTCTTCCACCATTCTGTTAACTGCATTATTACCAGCCCCGCCTACACCGATTACAATAATCTTTGCAGAGGACTCAGCTTCATTTGACATAATCTCTAACAATGTACTTCCTCCTTTATTTACCTGATATCATGTTATCAGGCTACATATGAATATATCATATAGTTTTTTTTCGAATTAATCAACTACTATTTTTGTTTTTTTATACTTTTTTCACTATTATTCGGCACACAGTAAGTTACCACACGAGATATTTCCCGCGGAGAGTTCCTGTATTCCTACTCATAATCCTCTTCGTCTGTGTACTCCTGATCCCCGTCATCTGACCACTCTTCACTGTATTCATCTGTTTCGCTTTCATAATCCGAGTTCTCATCATCGCTGCTGTCATTGGAAGATTCATCCGTATTTTCCTGTGATGAATCTTCGGATGTTTGTTCTGATGTTCCGGTATCATCTGGTTTTGCTCCCACATAATTGCCATCTTTGTCATACTCACTGACACCGTCAAAACCACCGGATTCATTATATCCGCCCGTCCAGTCTCCAAAACTGTCCAGGAGTTCCTGCGTCGGGGCTTCCCCCACATAATTCAGATTTGCATCATATTCACCGGAACCGGTATAGTCACCTTCTTCATCGTAACCGCCAATCCAGTTTTCTATTGCATAGTCGAGCGCAGTCTTCGGTTTTGCCCCCACATAATTACCCTTTTCATCATACTCACCATCACCGGTGTAGTCTCCGTTTTCATCGTAACCACCGGTCCAGTTTTCCGCCGTTACTTCTTCTTCCTCTTTTTCAAATGTTATTGTCTTTGAAATTTCTGAGATATTCTCCATATGGAGGATTCCCTTTTCTCCCGTAATCTGTGGAAGTATTGCAATTGCTCTGGACATTTTGTCTTCCAGATATTTATCCTTTCCAAGCTTTACTGTAATATCTCCATATATAAGATCTATCGTTGAATCTTCTTCCAGCTGGATGTAATCCGGAACCAGATCATTTTTAGCAAAGATCGTAGAAAGTGCAACTGCCGTATTGAGTATCGTTGACTTGATTGGAAGTTTCTCATTCATGATCACTTTTTTTAACTGAACTCCCTCAAAATATGGAACAGATGTATCCCTGTTCTTTTCACCTTCCACAAATATTCCATTACGGTCAAAGTAAATATAACTGTCCAGATATGAAATACAGCCTACCACATTCTTTTCCCGCACACTGATCACAATCGTATTCCTTCCCGCTCTGCTGACAGAATAGCCTTCTATATAAGGTATATCCTGCACATTGTTTCTGGAACATATGATCGGAGCCAGCACTGAATTGGATGAAAAAGCCCCCTTAAGAACAATTTCTTCCAGTTCTTCTTTTGTGTAATGACTGCTTTCCATCACTTCTATCTTTGACACATGAAAAAAAGCAAAGAAAAAAATAATTCCAGCCATCACGGATGTCCCGATGACTCCTCCGATTATTTTTGCCTGTTTTTTTGTTATTTTAAATTTCCTGTAATTGGATGTTCTCATAAAAAACTAATACCTGTATCCTCTGCAATCAACCACTTTAAGATATCAGGTATATATAACAGCACCTGTTTTCTTAAGATCTGCACAGATATCTTCATATCCTCTTCGAATAAAGGAAGCGCCACCTATCACAGACTCTCCTGATGCTGCAAGAGCCGCGATCAGCAACGCTGCTCCGCCTCTCAGTTCTTCTGCCCGCATCCTGCGTCCTTTCAGTCTGCCTCCTCTGATTCGAACTTCCCGATCTCTGACCTCTATATCAGCTCCCATTCCGGCAAGCTCACTGCATATCTTAAAACGGTTTTCAAATATATTTTCTCTTATACAGCTTTCTCCCTCAATCGTAGCCAACACAGCAAGCAGCGGTGACTGAAGATCCGTAGGAAAGCCCGGATAAGCCTTTGTTTCCAAAAACGGAACCGGAAATCTGACTCCGGCGCTATCCGCTACTAGTTTACCACTGTTCCATTCAAATTGTCCACCCATTTTCCGATATACTTCCAGGAAAGCATCGATTTCTCCCTCCGGCGCATTTTCAATTGTGATCTTTCCTCTGGTTGCCGCTGCCGCACAAAGATATGTTCCTGTCACGATCCGGTCTGCCGGAATCTCCACCTCAGTTCCATGAAGTGACTGTACTCCCTGCACACAGATACATTCTTCTCCTTCTCCACGGATCTTCGCCCCCATTTCTTTCAGGAATCTGCACAGCCAGATAATTTCCGGTTCTCTCGCACAGTTTCGGATCTGTGTTTCACCTTCTGCCAGAACTGATGCAAGCAAAGCCTGTTCTGTAGCGCCAACACTGATTTTTCTGAAACAGATTTCCGCTCCTTTCAGTTTCCTGCATGTCGCTTCTATTTTCTCACTGCTTTCTGAAATTTCAGCCCCAAGAGATTTCAATGCATACAAATGAAGATCTACCGGTCTTTTTCCGATCACACAACCGCCCGGATAGCCGATTGCACCTCTTCTCTGCCTTCCCAGAAGTGCTCCGAGCATAATTACAGAACAGCGCATTTTTCCTGTATATTCTGCTGATATTTCTGTTCCATCTGCTCGGCTGCAGTCCAGATACAGATCATGATTTTTCCAGCATGTTTCTGCACCCAGGTGCCTGAGAATTTCTTCCATATAAAAGACATCCGAAATTCTCGGACAGTTTTTCAGGACACATACTCCTTTCTGCAGCAATGAGGCAGCCATAACAGGCAATACTGTATTTTTTGACCCCTGAACCGTTATATTTCCTTTGAGACACTTTCCCCCGATCACGTGAATTTCATCCAAATGCTCCACTCCTACAGGGTCTCTTACAATTAGTATATGCAAAAAACAGACTTCCGTCACAGAAGTCTGTTCTTACACTTTCATCAATCCGGATATCTGAAATAACTGTTTCCTGAGATCACAGATTCCTTACATATTCTTTAAACATGTCACCACGCTGTTCATAATTATCAAACTGTCCCCAGCTTGCACATGCCGGAGAGAGCAGCACTGCATCACCTGGTTCTGCTTTTTCTGCACATACCTTTACGGCTTCTTCAAGATTGTCACAGAGAATGCACGGACATACACCAAGTCGTTCTGCTGCCTCTTTGATCTTGTCACGTGTCTGACCGATCAGTACAAGATATCGAACTTTCCCTTCAAATGCATTCAGCCACTCATCATAACTGGAACCCTTGTCATAGCCTCCACCGATGAGCAGCGTCGGACGATTCATAGCCTGAATTCCCTTGATCGCCGCATCCGGATTTGTTCCTTTGGAATCGTTATAGTATACAATACCGTTTTTCTCTGTTACATATTCAATACGATGTTCAACTGCTGTAAATTCACAGATGCTTTTTCGAATACTTTCTACCGGAACGCCCGCATAATATGCCATGGCAGATGCAGCCATAACATTTTCAAAATTGTGCTGTCCCAGAAGTTTCAGTTCTCCTGTATGTACCAGAAGAATTTCTCCCTCTGCTGTTTTCAGTATAATCTGATCTCCATCAAGGTAAATTCCCTCGTCAAGCTTTCTCACACTTGAGAAGTATACTGTCTTCGGAACGATATTTCGACCAAATTCACGAAGCACTTCATCTTCATAATTCAGAATGCAGAAATCCTCTGCAGTCTGATTTTTAACGATCAGCTCTTTGACACGGATGTATTCTTCCATTGTATGATGTCTGTTCAGATGATCTTCTGTTATATTCAGGATCGCACTGACTTTTGGTGCAAATTCGTCGATTGTCTCAAGCTGAAAACTGCTGATTTCGGCAACAGTCGTAGAATCCTCTTTCATTTCCAGTGCTTTTGATGTATATGGTGTTCCGATGTTTCCAACTACAAAAACAGAATCTTCCGCATCACTCATGATTTTTCCAAGAAGGGCTGTTGTTGTTGTCTTTCCGTTCGTTCCTGTAATTGCAAGAACTCTTCCCTTACCTGTGCGATATGCAAGCTCAACTTCCCCCCACACCGGGAGTCCCTGTTCATAAAATCCTTTTACCATCGGAATGTCCGTTGGAACACCAGGACTCAACACAACCAGATCCAGTGTTTTACGAACTTCCTCCGGAAGTTCTCCGGCATATATACTGACTCCTTCACAATTCGGGAGTTTCTTTAATACTGCTTCTTTATCAAGATCTTTGTTTCCATCATAAATGACGGGATAAGCTCCTTTTGCAGTCAGAAGCTCTGCTGCACCAATGCCGCTCTTTCCTGAGCCAAACACCAGCACTTTTTTCCCCTGTAAATTCATTTCATTTCCTCCTTACAGTGCCAGAAGTGCAATCAGGCACATAACTGCAGTAATCACAGAAAATACTGCAACAATTCTTGTTTCAGACCATCCACATAATTCAAAATGATGATGGATCGGTGCCATTTTAAAAATACGTTTTCCATGTGTTGCTTTAAAATATGTTACCTGGATCATAACGGAAAGGACTTCTACCAGATAAATCAGACCAATCAGCAGAATAAACAGAGGCATCTGCATCATATATGCTGCACCTGCAACAAAACCTCCCAGTGCCAGAGATCCTGTATCGCCCATAAATACCTTCGCCGGATATACGTTAAACAGTAAAAATCCCATCAGCCCACCAACAACAGCACCTGTCATCGGTTCGATCCCACTTTCTGTTCCGATAGAAACAACTGTAAAGAATACGGCTACGATCAGTGTTACACTTGAAGCCAGTCCATCCAGTCCATCTGTAAAATTCACACCGTTTACTGTACCGATAACTGCAAAAAACAGTACCGGTATCGCAAGCCATCCAAGATTCAGATAATGATCCGGCCAGAACGGAATCCGCATTGCAAGATCTATTTCTGTATAGTTCAGAATATAAAATACAAAAATACCGGTTACAACAACCTGAAGTCCAAATTTCTGCCATGCAAGAAGTCCATCTGAACGTCTTAAAACTACTTTCAGGTAATCATCCAGAAATCCGATGATTCCAAATCCAAGTGTCAGAAACAATACCGGAATAATTGCCGGATAATCTTTCACATAAAACAAAGAAGTGATCACCGCAGCAATCAGAAAAATTACACCCCCCATCGTTGGGGTTCCTGCTTTCTTCAGATGTGACTGCACACCTTCCACTCGTTCTGTCTGTCCCATCTTGAGTTTTCTCAGGAACGGGATGATGACCGGTCCCAGAATCACACTGATTGCAAATGAGATCAGTACAGGAAATACAACTTGAATATTCATCCTTACACCTCTTATTATTCTTTCGTTTTTTATTACGTTTGATTATAAGGCTTTTTATCCGATTTATCAAGCCGCTTTATCTTTCTGTCAGATAAGAAAGACTGTTTTCAAATATGCTCCGCACCACCGGCGCCGCGATCCTTCCTCCATAATAAACTCCTTTGGGGTCATGAATAATGCAGAGGGCAAGGACCTGGGGATCATCTGCAGGTGCAAATCCCAGAAATGAGGATATATAGCGGTTTGCACTTCTTGGAAGAGTCTGAGATGTTGCTGTTTTTCCTCCGATCCGATATCCTTCCACAGACGCATTTCGGCCAGAACCTTCAGCTACTACCTGTTCCAGAATATAACGGACTGATTCAGAAATCTCTGATGGCAGAATTTCTTTTCCTTCTGCATACTCCAGTTCTCTGACGGTCAGACCATCTGATGACTCTACTGCAACCCCAAAATGAGGAATAATTTCTCTGCCGCCATTGATCAGTGCACTTACCGTTGCTGCCAGACGAATCGGTGTAATCTGAAAAGACTGACCAAAAGAAACTGTCGCAAGCTCTACCTCTCCCATATTTTCAGCTTTATGCATGATTGTTCCCGCTTCTCCCGGAAGATCGATTCCGGTTTTTTCCATAAGATCAAATTGTTTAAAATATCTGTAAAAATTTTCCACGCCCAGTCTCAATCCAACTTCGATAAATACCGGATTACATGAATTCTCTGCTCCTTTTACAAAATCCTGCGCACCATGACCTCTTCTGTTCGCACAATGGATCCGCCTGTCCTCCACGATTTTATATCCAGGACAGTAAAAAGAATCATTCAATGAGACTACTCCTTCTGCAAGTCCCGCTGCCATAGTAATGATCTTAAATGTCGATCCCGGCTCATATGTATCATTAAGGCATGGATTTCTCCACATCTGATTCAGAAGTTCCTGTTTCTTTTCCTCACTCAATCCTTCCGTATTCTGTCCTGTATTCAGTTTGAAGGGTTCATTCAGATCAAATTCCGGCACATTTACACAGGCATAGATTTCTCCATTCTGCGGATTCATAAGTAATATGGAAACTCTCTCTGCCTGTTTTTCTTCCATCACCTTCTCTGCTGCCTGCTGAACATACTTCTGAATATCTGCATTCAGACTGATTCGCAAATTATAGCCCTGCTGTGGTTCTTTTCTGTTTTCTCCTTCTCCCTCCAGTTCGATTCCTCTTGCATCAGTTACCGTCAGTATCTTTCCTGCTGTTCCTTTCAGAATATCATCATATTCCACCTCAAGCCCGATAATTCCCTGATTATCACTTCCTGTAAAACCAAGTACTTTTGATGCAAGATTTCCCATCGGATAACAACGTCTGTAATCTTCATCTACTTTTATCCCCGCAAGCCCTGCATTTCTGATCACATCTCCGGTTTCTTTTTCTACATTTGTCTTTATCCGCTCTATCGAAGAAACCTTCTGCACCTTTTTTCTGATACTCTCCTCTGGTATTTCCAGCTTTTCTGCCAGAAGTGCTGTCACCTTTTCCGGTTCTTCTATCTGACTGTGTATCACAGAAATCGTACACACTGTTTTATTTGCAGCCAGTACTTTCCCTTTTGCATCCAGAATCTTTCCTCTGGCAGCTTTAATATCGCGTTCTCGCTCATGAAGTTCTTCTGCTTTTTCGTAATAATAATCTGACTGGATTCCCATAAGACAGATAAGTCTTATGATCAGTCCGGCCGTCAGTAACATACATATCACAAAAACAATTCCAACTTTTCTTTTATGAAAGGTATAATTTTTTTTCAAAAAAAATCCTCCAGAAAACAGTCTTAATAATATATGACTGTTCTCTGAAGGAGATACTTATTTAATCCAGTCCGGCTTCCTCGTTTGTGATGCCTTCGCTTTCCATATCATTGTTTTCGACCGTGTCTGATTCATCTTCTTCCGGAGGCGCCGGTACATTTGTATCGGAAATTGCTTCTTTCAGAGAACTGCCTGTCGAAGAGGATGATGTGATGATGTGTTCGGACATAATATACTGTCCATTATCATCCAGCTTATGTTCTCCATTCTCATTTAACAGATAACCATTTTCATCAATGCGGTTACCCTCCAGATCTACACGGTTTCCACTTCCATCAACCAGATTTCCCTGTTCATCCACACTGCTTCCGGATACATCCACCAGATGTCCCTTAAAGCCTTCCCAAAGCTCTGTTTCCGGAACACTTCCATCTTCTGATTCATCAGGTGCAACATTCAGATATGGCAGAAGTTCTGAAAGAATTCCCTGTGCAATATACTGCGGATATTTACTGTCTGCCTGTTCCTCGGCTTTTGGCTCATCCACAACCACATACATCAGAACCTGAGGATCATCTACCGGCGCAAATGTAATAAAGGAAACCAGGTACTTTCCGTTTCCTCGCGGAAGTTTTTCTGCTGTACCTGTTTTACCACCGGAACTATATCCCTGAACTTTCGACGTAGCACTCGTACCTTCCTGCACACTGGCCTGCATGTAAGTACGAATATCAGCCGATATTTCGGAAGATACTGTCTGTTTCATCAGAATCGGATCGAATTTTTTCACAGTAGAACCACCGCTGTCTCTGATCTCACTGACCAGATGGGGCTGATAATAGGAACCTCCATTGATAACAGAGCACATTGCATTGATCTCCTGAAGCATGGTACAGGTAAATCCCTGACCAAACGCAGAACATGCAAGCTCTGTCTCTCCCATTGTTTCTTCTGTATGAATAACACCGGAGCCTTCATTCGGAAGATCAATTCCTGTACGACTTCCAAAATTAAAGAGTGACTGTGCTTTCAGAAACTGTTCTGTTCCCATTTTAGCTGCAATCTGCATCATTGCATCATTGCAGGAATTCGCAATGACATCACGCAATGCCTCGGTGCCATGTGCATCCGGCCATACTGCACATTTAATATACGTGTCACCATTTGCACCAAACAGCTGTCCGCCATCGCATACAAATGTATCACTCTCTGATATCTTGCCTTTCTCCAGAGCTCCACTCATAACGATCGGTTTCACAACTGATCCTGGTTCATAGGTTTCTGTCACACAGAAATTACTCCACATCGCATTCAGTGCTTCTACCGTATCTTTATCACTCATGGCAGAAATCTGCTCATCAGAATAAAGTCCGGAAAGATTTCTCGGATCATTCAGGTCGTATCTGTCACCACCATCCATCGCAATGATCTCACCGGTAGATGGCTTCATCACGATCACACCAATATTCTTTGCACCCATGGATTCTTTGAATCCATTGACATATTTCTCAACGATCTGCTGTGCTCCAACATCCAGGGTGGTCACAATACTCTGTCCGTCTTTCGGGTCAATGATTGTCTGTTCCACATCTGCATTATCATTAATATAACCGTACTGGCGTCCATCAGTCCCCATTAATGTACTGTTATAATAACTTTCCAGACCAACATCGGCAGTGTCTCTTGAAAGAGTAAAGCCAATCGTATCACAGGCAAGGTCATTGAATGGATAATTTCTCAGATAATCCTCTTCAAACCATACACCTTTGACATTTTTTCGCTCTGCTTTCTGTGCGTCAGTCAGTTCACTGTCTTCTCCCGGGGAAGCATATTCTTCAAATGCTTTCTTTTCATCCATGGAAAGCTGCTTCTTCAGAATCTGATACTGGCTGTTTCTGGTTGCCTCTGCCGAAAGAACTGAACGGACCTTATCGTCATCAAGACTCAGAACTTCTTTCAGTGCTCTTACGGTAGGTTCTATATAGTCTTCATCAGAGTTTACTGTCTTACAGTCAAGTATGACTGAATACACCTTCTGACTGGTGGCCAGAATATTACCATTTCGGTCATAAATATCTCCCCGCTTTGCCGGAAGCGTACTGCTTTCATACTTCTGCTGAGCCTGTGTAAACACCTGCTTTTTATATTTTTTTCCACTGGTTGCATTAATATACGTAATTCTTCCCAGTAAAGCAACTAAAGCTAGCAGCACCACAGCAAACAGGCCTACTAGCTTTCCTCTCATCTGATGATTAATTTTTTTCTGAGGTCTTCTCTTGTTCCTCTTAACGGTATTACTCAATGATCTATCACCTCTTAGTTTCAGGAACATCCTGATACTGTCTTACATAACTGTTACTTGGCATGGTATAAGTCTTTTTCTGATCATCCTTCGGATAATTCATTCCAAGACGTCCAATAGCCAGCTTCTTAATGGTATTCAGATCCACATCTGAAGTAACCTGACTTTCATATGCGTTATTGTCCTCTTTGATCTGTGACAATTCCGATTCCAGCGAAGCTACTGTTTTCATTCTGCCCGTCAACTCTGATTTTAACTGAAGATAGTTGACACAGCAAAAAAGCACTGCCACACTGACAACTGCAAGAAATATAACAAATCCTCTGCCCATGTTCTGAGCTTTTTCTCTGTTTCTCTGTACTTCCCGGCTAAGCTGTCGCGGCTCTGTCACCTTTTTATTTTCCCGCACATGCCGTGCGGTCTGCGCACCAGGCGCACGATACTGTCTGTCAGGTACCTCCTGCAGTCTTCGTACCGCATTCCCATCTACATACATTCCGCGGGCATTTCGTGCATTTGTTCTATTTTTTCTAGATGTGACTGCCCTGTTCGTCCTCTCCATCTATCTCTCACAACTTTCTATTATTACTTTATATCATCTTTCTTTCAAAGATTCTGAGTTTTGCACTCTTTGACCTCGGATTCTCTTCCATCTCTGTTTCACTTGGCAGAATTGGTTTCCTTGTGATTACTTTTCCTTTTGATTTCTTTCCACATACACATACTGGAAAATCAGATGGACATGTACATGGATTCTCATTCTTCCGGAAAATTGTTTTCACGATTCTGTCCTCAAGTGAATGGAATGTGATAATGCAGATTCTTCCGCCGTCATCCAGCAGATCGATCATTCCATCCAGAGAATCTCTCAAAACATCCAGTTCTCGATTCAGTTCGATACGAATCGCCTGGAATGTTCTTTTTGCAGGATGCCCTCCGGTCACCTGCATCTTCATCGGAATCGACTGACGAATAATTTCTGTCAGTTCTCCGGTTGTCTGAATTGGTGCCTGTGCTCTTGCAGCCACTATATGTTTTGCAATATTTTTTGCAAATTTATCTTCACCATAATCACGAATGATACGGTACAGTTCTCTTTCATCATAACCATTGACAATATCCGCAGCCGTGCGGCTCTGTCTCTGATCCATTCTCATATCCAGCGGTGCATCTACCCGATAGGTAAATCCTCGCTCTTCATTGTCTAACTGATAAGACGAAACTCCCAGATCCAGAACAATTCCATCAACTTTCTGAACTCCCAGGGATTTCAGCTCATTTGCCATGTAACAATAATTGCTGCGAATAATCTGAACTCTGTCGCCGAAAACAGACAGTCGCTCACTCGCAGCAACTATTGCATCTTGGTCCTGATCTATGCCAATAAATCTCCCCTTGGCAGAAAGTCTGCGGCACACTTCCTGTGCGTGCCCTGCTCCTCCCAGAGTTCCATCCACATAAGTACCATCAGGTTTTACCCTTAAACCATCGATGGTTTCTTCCAGTAATACAGATTTGTGTTTAAATTCCATATCCGTCTCCTGTTGGATTTCTTTCCGGCGTAATGCTTATATGACAATACCCATCGCCTGCATCCCCTCTGCAATGCTGTTCATATCATCATAATCGCAATTCTCGCTCCACTTCTCTTTGCTCCAGATCTCAATTCTGTTGAGATTTCCTGTAAGTACAACATCTTTGTCCAGACCCGCAAATTCTCGCAATGTCTGTGGTACAAGAATTCTCCCCTGCTTGTCCAGTTCGCAGTTTGTTGCACCTGCCACAAAAAAACGTGTGAAGGTTCTGGCATTTTTATTTGTAAGTGGTAAGGCTCTGAGTTTCTCTTCAAAGGCTTTCCATTCATCCATAGGATAAACAGACAGACAACCATCCAGTCCTTTTGTCAGTATGAACTCCTCTCCCAGAAGTTCTCTGAATCTGGCAGGAATTATCAGACGCCCCTTCGCGTCGATTGAATGATTATACTCGCCCATGAACATCTAAACTCACCTACTCTCGTGAGATACGATTCTCCCCTTCGTATCTGCCGGCGGAAATGGATAAACATGCCACATTTCCTCCATTCGCCACCACTATTCACCACTTTCTACCACTTATACAGTAATTCTAACCTATTTACTTTGAAAATACAAGTGGGAATCGTAGTTTTTTTCCGAACAATTTTATACATTTTGGCTGTAAAACCGCTATATTTTACGATAGTATTACAGAAGATTTTCTAATTTTCAAAGTTGTTATTTTTTCTGATCATTGATATTTTCTCTCAATAACAAAGGAGGATTCTAAAAGAATCCCCCTGCACTGTTTCGTTATTTATACATTTCCGGCATCATCCTGTCCAGTTTCTGACTTAATTTCAACTGTCTCATCAGATCCTTTCGGCTCCTTATCCTGTGGTTCAGCCTCCTCTGCAGATTCAGAAATTTCAGTTTCTGCAGTTTCTTCTGTATGTTCTTCTGGATAATCTTCCGTATCTTCTTCCAGATGTTCTTCTGGTTTTTCTGTATGCACCGGTTCTTTCGTCTGCTCAAAAATTTCTTTGAACTCATCCTGCACATTTTCGTAGTTATGAACTGTTTCCAGTCTGCTGCCTTCATTTTTTTCTTCAGCGGCATAACGCTCCTCTCTCCTGCGTCTGCTGACTTTTTCTCTCTTCTTTGAAAGGATTCTGCGCACTGTCGAAACAATGCCACAGATCAGAAAAAGTCCGATTGACACAGGCAGGGAAACTGGAATCTTTGTCATTGGAATATACAGCTTATCTGTACGCAGCCATTCGATCAGACATTTTCCCAATCCATATCCTGCAAGATATCTGAGAAATATTTCTCCCTCAAATTTCTTTCTTCGCGTGTAAATCATCAGCACCAGCAAAAGAAACAGACACCATACGCTTTCATAAAGAAACAGCGGATGTACCTGAATATATTCCATACCTCTGAAATTTACCAGATTCTTTTTCATAAGTCCGGTCACTGCACTGCTTTGCACACTGTCCATCGGAAGTCCCATTGCAAACAGACTGTCTGTATATTCACCAAACGCTTCTCTGTTAAAGAAGTTTCCCCATACACCTATTATCTGTCCACTCAGTAAACCCATGCATACAATATCTGCCATATTCCAGAAAGAGACCTTACAAAGTCTGCATATCAGAGCTGCAGCCAGTGCGCCTCCCAGAATTACTCCGTAAACAGCTATTCCGCCGCTTCGGATATCAAGCAGCATTTTCCATGACTTACCACTGAACTGCTCCCACGAAAATGCAATATAATACAGTCTGCCACCGATCACACCACCTGCCAGTGCCGCAATTGTCACGCCCAGACAGATATTCATACTCTGTTTCTGCCACTTTGCCAGCAAAAGAATCACCGTCATCCCGACAAGCAGACTTACTGCCATCAGAATTCCGTATATTGTTACTTTAAATCCCAAGACTGAAAACGCTCTGTCCTCATATTCAAATAAAAATCCAAGATTTGGAAATCTTACTGTTATCTCCATAAAACCCCTTCATCATAATACGATTCACATTGTCATTGTCTTCAATACATTGATACAGATTTCAGATCATATCTTTAAAACTACTCTGCATTATACATTAAATCTGAACAGAATCACATCTCCATCCTGCACAATGTATTCTTTACCTTCCATACGCACAAGACCTTTTTCTCTTGCGCCCGCATAAGAGCCACAATCCAGAAGATCCTGATAGTTGACCACTTCTGCTTTGATAAATCCTCTTTCAAAGTCTGTATGGATCTTACCAGCTGCCTGCGGAGCTTTTGTTCCGATCTTAATTGTCCATGCACGTGTTTCATCTTCTCCTGATGTCAGGAAACTCATAAGGCCAAGAAGTCTGTAGCTTGCTTTTACCAGTTTCTCAAGGCCGGATTCTTTGAGTCCCAGATCTTCCAGGAACATTTTTTTCTCATCATCTTCCAGTTCAGAAATTTCCTCTTCAATCTCTGCACAGATAACAAATACTTCGCTCTTCTGCTCTGCCGCATATTTTCTGACTTCCTGCACGAATTCATTTGTTTCACCGTCATTTGCAAGATCATCTTCGCTTACATTTGCTGCATAAATAACCGGCTTCCATGTAAGAAGATTATAAGTTCCCATCCAGGCTTCTTCATCTTCATTTTCCATTTCCATGGTGATCGCCATGTTTCCGTCTTCCAGATGTTTTTTGATTTTCTGCAGGAAATCAAGTTCTTTTGCAGCTTCCTTATCCATACGTGCGGTTTTGGTAACTTTTGCAATACGACGTTCCAGAATTTCAATGTCTGAAAAGATCAGTTCCAGATTGATTGTTTCAATATCTCTGAGCGGATCAATACTTCCATCTACATGAATGACATTCGGATCTTCAAAGCAGCGTACTACATGTACAATTGCATCAACTTCACGGATGTTAGCCAGGAACTGATTTCCGAGTCCTTCTCCTTTGGATGCGCCTTTTACAAGTCCCGCAATATCAACAAATTCAATTACTGCCGGTGTTACTTTCTTTGAATGATAAAAATCACCCAGAAGTTTCAGTCTTTCATCCGGAACAGTAACGACACCCACATTCGGATCAATTGTACAGAACGGATAGTTTGCTGATTCCGCTCCGGCTTTTGTCAGTGAATTAAAAAGTGTGCTTTTTCCTACATTAGGTAATCCTACGATTCCAAGTTTCATATCTCTATAGTTCTCCATTTCGTTATTTTATTAGATTTTATGCAACTGTTCAGTACCTTCCCAGTCACGATTCAATATTGTTTTAAGTTTATCACACATCTGATAAAGTTTCAATTGCTATGATATCATCTCCGAACTGCGTTCCTGTAAAATGGTTACTGTTCACTCCCGGCATCTCTCAGAATAAATTTATGAATAATTTCTGCCACTCCGTCATGATTATTGTCGTGTTCTGTCACATAGTTTCCATATTCTGCAATTCCCGGAAATGCATTACACATGACAGCGCCTACATGAGCAGCTTTCAGCATTTCCACATCATTCTCTGCATCTCCTGCTGCCACAGAATTCTCGATCGGAATCCCAAGATATTCACAAAACCAGCGAACCGCAAAGCCTTTAGAGATTCCTTCTGGAACAATTTCCTGATAACAGTCGTTTGAAAAAAAGCTGTGCACTTCCCCCGCATACTGCGAAATTACCTCTTTCTGAAAAAGATCATTTTTTTCTCTTTCGTTTGACGGTGTGATGGCAATCAGTTTATATGGATCTTCCGGAACCACATCTGCTGCACACTCTACAATCTTGTATGGCAGACGGTTACGTTCTGCATATTTATGAAGTTCCTCAGTATCTCTTACCGAAAGAATATGAGTGTCTGAATAACTCTGGATATGAAGGTCTCGCTTTAAGGCTTCTTCAATAATCTTTGCGGCAGTTTCCTTTGAAAAAGTTTTTCCGTAAACCGTTTTTTTGTGGTAAGGATCATAAATCTGACCTCCGTTAAAACAGATCACATAACAGCCCTCTTTGTCCAGACCGGCTTTATGTGCGCAGACACTTGCGCTTGCCAGCGGACGTCCGGTGCAAACCACGATCTTATGTCCATGAGCCAGAGCTTCATCGATTGCAGCCTGATTTCCCGGAGTCACCTCTTTGTGATCATTCAGCAAAGTGCCATCCAGATCCGTAAATAGTATTCTTGTATCAACAGACATTATGCATTACTCCTCCATTGTTTCCTCGCCACTGTATTGTTACATACAGCAGATTATTACCTGTGAACAGTTGTAATTATTTCAGATAATCTCGTATTTTCTCTTCGTTCAGTTTCTCCCCTATGACGATCAGCACATCCTGACCTGCTTCGATTGGTTTCAACGTTATATCATGATGCGTGGCATTCAATTCCAGCCACTGTTCTCCATCTTTCAGAAATCCCTTGATTCTTAAAACTTCGCCACAGCATCTGTCCTTAAAAATTTTTTTAATTGCCGCCCGGACTTTCGCTGCATTTACTTTTTCATCCATAAAAAATAATGTCTGAAAAATCTTATCCTGCTCTACATATCTTTTTTCATAATCTTCAGCCCGGTAACCGGACTCCATAATTTTTTTATAATCTTTTTCTGTAAAATCATCCCAGTATTTTGCAATTACTTCATCATTCAGAACACGCGGACAGTGAATCTCACTCAATGCACGATTCAGATGTGCAACTGTTTGCTGAATTATTTCATCTGATACACTTTGTACTTTACTCAAAATCACACACCCAGCACTGGCAGCTTCTGAAGCCAGTACATAGTCTGCTTCTTTTGAAAGTTGCTCATCCAATCCTGCATCCACCACTGAAATCACATTTCCAATCTGATACCAGCGATCCAGCGGCTCCTCATGAAGTGCATCAAAAAAATCATCCACATCAAAAATTCCGGATGGCTCGATCAGCACTCTGTCATAACCGCACATTCCCATCGCAATCAGCTTTGTTTTGAAACGTCTCCGATAACAATCCCTGTCACAGCCGCCTGCCACCATTTCCAGTTCACAGTTCTCTCCTTCCAGTTCTCTCAGGAGCATCATATCCACATTGATCGCGCCAAAATCATTCTCGAGAATACCAATATTTAACCCCTGGTTTATCAGATAACTGGCATATTTTTTTATAAATGTAGTCTTTCCGGATCCGAGAAATCCTGTGATCAAATCTACTTTTACCATTGTTTTTTTCCTGTATTTCTCTAACTTATGTCTTTTCTGTTTCTGTTGTTAAAATCCTATATATTCAATTCTTTTCTCATATTTTCCGCAAAAATACGATGTCCTTCTTCCGTAAAATGAACGCCATCATAAATTGTAGGAATTTCCCATTCACTGGCATCTGTAAAAGCAATACCCAGACGCGCAGCAGTTCTTTTATATTCTTTCCCAAGATTATGCGATTCTGTCACAAGTTCCGGTCGATCCACCCACTGTCCTTCCTGCATCGCCGGAGGTGCCACCAGACGAAGCCGCATTTTTCTGCTCGCAAGCCCGGCTTCTTCCATCATTCGTTTCAGAAAACGTTCCATTCTTTTGGCCACATCCGCCGCTGTAAAATCAGGATTTTCCAGCAGATCATTTGTTCCCAGCATAACCAGGAGCCAGACAGAATTCGGTTTTCTGTGCCAGTCACGTACCTGCTGACAGGCAAATTTTACCGTACTGACGGTATGTGGGATACTTCGGCCATTTACTCCATGATTTTCCACATTCCATTCTGTCTCATTATCAAGTATTCCCGTCCAGCGGGCATTCCTGGGATATCGTCCCTCATTTGTATCATGCGGATCATATCCATATGTATTTGAATCTCCGTAACAGATAATTGTTCCCGGCATCTTCTTATCCTCTTTTCTGTAGATTCGTTAACGAATTCCTGTATACCATACCAACACAGCCGCTGCTGCCTCTGCAACCAGGATCAGCGGAATACCGACATAAAATTTAGGTTTTCGTGTTTTATGATGAAAAATACTCATCGCGGCCAATGCCCCGACACTTCCACCGAGTGCGGCTACTCCCAGGAGAGTTTTTTCCGGTATTCTCCAGGCATGTCTCTGAGCTCTCCTTTTATCCGACTCATATAACAGAAATGCAATAATATTGACTCCTATCAGATAAAAATATAAACACTTTATTATCGACATAATGCTCCGCCTCCTTGAATTTTATACCGGGATTTCTGTCAGATCAATCAGTCCCTTGTCATCAGCATCAGCAATGTACCTGCCTCATACTCTACAATTGCTTCTTCTTCAACAATCTCATTGCTTACCGTCAGTCCACTGTCAGAAGCTTTCAGGCAATAATTATTCAGTGGATATTTGAATCCCTTTAACGTCAACCCCGGCAGATTTCCTTCCAGTGAAAAAAAAGAAACATATTTTCCAAACTGTTCTTTCTTTCTGAGAATCGTGTGACTGCTGATCAGTTTCATATAATTCCACTGATCGATCAGAATAATATCTGCTCCTCTGTTTCTGCCATGTACAAGCAGTCCGAAATTTGCCATAAGATGATCGATCCTGTTTCCTGTTGCACCCAGAATCACAATTTTTTCAGCACCACGATCAATTGCAAAATTTGCGGCAGACTGCGTATCTGAATCATCCTTTTCAGGTTTCAGATATATGATCTCTGTATCTGTCAGTGTTGCAAGATAATCTTTTCCTGCTGCAGAGAGACTGTCAAAATCACCGACTGCTGCATCCGGTTTCCATTCTGTTCCTTCAAAGAATTCTACTCC
>NZ_CAKROJ010000025.1 GCF_934372025.1 uncultured Blautia sp. | reverse complement strand
AGAACAGTATGTTTTGACAGAAAGCTTGAGATTATGGCACATGGTGTCGGAGACAAAAATATTATTACAATGCTGCTGATTTTTCTTACTGCAGGATCTTTTGTTGGAGTAGTGGGAAGAAGCAGTGCAGAGAGTGTGGCATATTTTATGCTGACTTTGATCCCGGCCAGATTTTCGGTGGCAGTTTTATTCGTAGTTGGCTGTTTTGTATCGGTGGCAATGGGAACTTCTGTTGGAACGATCACGCTTCTGGTTCCGATTGCGGCCGCTGTGTCTAATGCGTCAGGCTTTGATCTCGCATTTTGTGTTGCATCCGTTATAGGGGGAGCAATGTTTGGAGATAATCTTTCTTTTATTTCCGACACAACGATTGCAGCCTGTAACGGACAGGGATGTGCGATGAAGGACAAATTCAGGGAAAACTTCTGGATAGCATTTCCGGCATCGCTATTAACACTGGCAGTGATCCTGCTTCTTTCCTTTCAGACGGAAATACAGGGGCATATCAGTCAGTCCTACCATCTGCTTCAGGTTCTGCCATATGTACTTGTGCTGATTGGCGGTATTGTTGGTATTAATGTTTTTGTGGTTCTTCTGACCGGAATTGTTTCAGGTGCATTTATTATGCTTGCCGGAGGACATATCACAGCGTTAGAGCTTCTGAAAAATGTAGGTTCTGGTGTTACCGGAATGTTTGAAACATGTATGGTTGCAATTCTGGTTGCAGCAATGTGTGCACTGATTCGTGAATATGGAGGGTTTGATGCTCTGTTGAACTGGATCCGCAAAATCTTCCGCGGTCAGAAAGGCGGTCAGTTGGGAATGGGACTTCTTGTCGGAGCGATAGATATTGCAACTGCGAATAATACGGTAGCAATTGTAATGGCAAATCCGATCGCAAAAGAAATGTCCCATGAGTATGGGATCACACCACGAAAAACTGCGTCTATATTAGATACTTTTTCCTGTATTTTCCAGGGAATCATTCCATATGGTGCACAGATGCTTGTTGCAATTTCAGCAGTTAATGAGCTGGGCGGAGAGATTTCTGCATTCCAGATCATGCCGAAGCTTTTTTATCCGATGTTTCTTCTTCTGGTTTCTATTATCACAATTATGAGAAGTGAGAAATAAAGCCTGTTGTAACTGTCCATTCAGGATAAAATTAATTCTTGCATTATTTGAATATTGAAGCTATAATTACATTCGTGAATAGGGAACTCATTTTCAGTTCCCTGTTTCAGGGTGAACTGGGGGCACCACTTTTCACCGACATTAAAGGCGCCGGATAAAAATACCGTAGGGGTGGTACGTCCGGGCGCTGAAATATAAGAGATAATATGCGCTTATGGATTTGTTCCATAAGTGCTTTTTTATTCCCCAAAACCACACAGGAGGAGAAGATGGTAACAATTAATGGAGAACAGAAAGATATTGCAGGCCATAATCTGTATCAGTACCTGAAGGAGGAAGGATTTAATCTGAAGGCAGTTGTTGTAGAAAGAAATCTTGAAATTTTGCAAAAGGATTCGTTGGATCAGATTGTTATTCAGGATGGAGATTCCATTGAGGTATTGCATTTTATGGGAGGCGGCAGCCTGAGAAACTGAGACAGGCTGTTTGTTCTGTAACAGGAAATAAAAATTTTACAGGAAAAGGATGAACAGAAAAATGGAAGATAAATTTGTACTTGGTGGTAAAGAATTTCACAGTCGTTTTATTTTAGGATCTGGAAAATATAATATTAACCTGATTAAGGCGGCAGTAGAACAGGGTGGAGCAGAAATCATCACACTGGCATTGCGCAGAGCAAATACGAAGGAAAGTGATAATATTCTGGATTATATTCCAAAAGGGGTCACATTGCTGCCAAATACTTCAGGAGCCAGAAATGCAGAAGAGGCAGTCAGAATCGCCAGATTAAGCAGAGCTATGGGATGTGGTGATTTTGTGAAGATAGAGATCATGCGGGATATGAAGTATCTGTTTCCGGATAATCAGGAAACTATCAGAGCAACAGAGATTCTTGCAAAGGAAGGATTTGTGGTACTGCCTTATATGAATCCTGATCTGAATGTGGCAAGAGATCTGCAGAATGCAGGCGCAGCAGCAGTAATGCCTCTTGCGGCACCTATTGGAAGTAATAAGGGACTTGCTACAAAAGAAATGATCCAGGTTCTGATTGATGAGATCGATCTTCCTGTTATTGTAGATGCCGGTATCGGAAAACCGTCTCAGGCCTGCGAAGCTATGGAAATGGGAGCAGCAGCTATCATGGCTAATACGGCAATTGCAACTGCCGGTGATGTTCCGGAAATGGCTGCAGCATTTCGGCTGGCAATTGAAGCTGGAAGAAAGGCATATCTTACCGGTATGGGAAGAGTTTTAGCCAGAGGTGGAAGCGCATCAGACCCACTTACTGGATTTTTGAGATAAGGAGCAGGGACATGAACGAAGAGAATCAGGTTTATTTTATTGACAGTGATGAACTTCCTGCCAAAGCACTGGAGCGTAAACACAAATTAGAGCAGGATCCGTCCTCACGAACAAATCATATGGAATATATGCCGGGGATGCAGGTAATAGCATCAGATATCAAAGACAAAGTTCTGGAAGCAATGGAAAATTACGATTATGATTCCTACACGGCATCTGATGTACAGCGGGCATTATCAAATGCAAGCTGCAGTATTGAGGATTTCAAAGCATTATTGTCACCGGCAGCAGCTCCTTTTCTGGAGCAGATGGCCAGAAAAGCGGAGGAGATCACAAAAAATCATTTTGGAAATACTGTTTATATTTTTACCCCGTTATATATAGCAAATTATTGTCAGAACTACTGTGTATACTGCGGATTTAACTGTTATAATAAAATCCGTCGTAAAAAGCTTACATTTGAAGAAATGGAACATGAAATGCAGGTTATCGCCAGAACCGGCATGGAAGAAATTCTGATCCTTACAGGAGAAAGTCGTACATACTCAGATGTGGAATATATCGGGGAAGCTGTAAAGATTGCAAAAAAATATTTCCGAAATATCGGAATAGAAATATATCCGGTTAATGAGGATGAATATCGTTATCTGCATGAATGTGGCGTGGATTATGTTACAGTTTTTCAGGAGACATACAATGCAGATAAATACGAAACTTTGCATTTGCTGGGGCATAAACGTGTATGGCCATATCGTTTTGACGCACAGGAGAGGGCAATCATGGGTGGTATGAGAGGTGCCGGATTTTCTGCACTTCTTGGGCTGGATGATTTTCGAAAGGATGCACTGGCAACTGCACTTCATGTATATTATCTGAACCGAAAATATCCTCATGCAGAGCTTTCCTTAAGTTGTCCGAGACTTCGTCCAATTGTAAATAATGACAAGATCAATCCAAGAGATGTGGGGGAAAAAGAACTTTGTCAGGTGCTTTGTGCATATCGAATCTTTTTACCTTTTGCCGGCATTACAGTTTCAAGCCGTGAAAGCAAAGAATTCAGAAATGGAATTACAAAGATCTGTGCGACTAAGGTTTCAGCCGGTGTATCCACAGGAATTGGAGACCATGAAGAGAAATACGAGGGAAAAACAGAGGAAGATGTTGGTGATGAGCAGTTTGAGATCAACGACAGCAGATCCTTTGATAAAATGTATCATGACATGGAAGAAGGAGGCCTTCAGCCGGTGCTGAATGATTATATCTATGTTTAAGGATACGGTTGTCATTACAAACAGACATCTGGTAAAGGGAGATTATCTGGAGCAGATTCGCCAGGTACTTTCGCTGCATCCGTGCGAACTTATTTTAAGAGAAAGGGATCTGTCAGACGAGGAGTATGAAAGACTGTCAGCAGAAGTGTTGGAACTCTGTGCGGAATATTGTGTTTCGTGCTATCTGCATTCCAGATATGAAATTGCCAGAAAATTAGGATGTAAAAATATTCATCTGTCTGTGACATCTCTTTTAGCATGTGAAGAAAGTCTGCTCGGTTTTGAAAAGATCAGTGTTTCCTGCCATAGCCTGGCAGATGTGAAAAATGCTTTGGCACATGGCGCAACACAGATCATCCTCGGAACAATTTTTGAAACGGAATGTAAGAAAGGAGTAAAAGGGCAGGGCCTTTCCTTTGTAAAAGAAATCAGTGATTATTGTAGAGCAAATGGAAATATACCAGTATTTGCAATCGGAGGAATTACACCGGAAAATATAGAACTTGTAAAAGCGGCAGGTGCACGAGGCGGCTGCATGATGTCATATATGATGCGATACTCTTGAGGATATGACCTCTCTGTGTTATACTAATAGATAATTGGTGAGTTATGGGGTTTTTATTAAAAAGCAGAGGAGGTTTTTCTAATGAGAGAAGTAAAAGCAGTAAAGATCAATACAGCAGATTTTGCTCCATACGGAACATTCTGCAGTATGACAGAACCGGAGGGATATCCTTTACAGGGAGAAATCCACAAATTTTATCCGGATTGTATATCAGGAACCAGCGTAGGAAGTATAGCATTTTCACCAATTGCTGTTCGAAAAGATGAAAGAATCATCAAGATGGCAGAGTATCATACAACTACATGGGAGGGAATTGTAGCACTGGATGATGATATGATCATTCACGTAGCACCGGCTTCCGGCGGAACACCGGTTCCGGAACTGGCAAAGGCATTTATCGTACCGAAAGGATGTATGGTAAAGATCAATGCAGCAGTCTGGCATCTCTGCCCGCTTCCATTGAATAATGATGAACTTCATGCAATGATCGTTCTTCCGGAATGTACATATGCAAATGACTGTACAGTTGTTGAATTCGAAGAGAAAGACTGGTTTAAAATTACTCTGTAAATAGATACATAAAGTGAAAATCCTCCAGGCAGATGTTTCAGTTGGAAAAGACCTTCTACCTGGAGGATTTTATGTTCAACAGTAAGAGGAAAAAATATGTATAACAAAATAAAGGTCCTTTTTCTGGACATTGATAACACACTTTTGGATTTTGATGCAGCGGCAGCCTGGGCGATGAAACAGTGTTTTCAGAAAGCGGGACTGGAATACAGAACGGAAATGTTTTCTGTTTTTACAGAAGAAAACAATAGGATCTGGCAGAGAATAGAACGCAAGGAACTGACGATGGATGATCTTTTTTATGTGCGTTGGCAGGCAATTTTACAGCATCTTGGTCTGACAGCAGATGGCGTGAAAATGGAAAAAGAATTCCGCAGACTTCTTAACCTGAGTGCAGTACCGGTTGCAGGCGCAGAAGAAATTCTGCAGTATTTATATAAGAAGAATTACTGCCTCTGTGCAGCTAGCAACGGACCATATGACCAACAGATCAACCGACTTAAGAAAGCAGATATGCTGAAATATTTTGCACATTGTTTTGTGTCCGAAAAGCTTGGATCAGATAAACCGGGAAAGCAGTTTTTTGATGGTTGCATGAGAGAACTTCCAGGAATTAAACCAGAGGAATGTATGATGATCGGCGATTCACTGACAGCAGATATCACCGGAGGCAGGGCTTATGGAATGTCCACGTGCTGGTATGTGCCTTCGGTGGAAAAGTACAGGGAAGTAAAAACAAAAAGTGGAAAACCGGCAGATTATGTTGTACATGAATTAGCAGAATTAGAGAAAATTTTATAACAATATAAATTCAGAGGTGGAGTAATGAAAGATTGTAAAACAGACAAAGGTTTACAGGGGAATGAAAAAATCGAAGAGGCGATCAGAGGTCTGCAGCAGGAAGCATCGCAGGAAATGCTGGCACATACACTGACAGTGCTCCGAAGACGAATGAAGGAAAACGGACAGTTGATCATTGCTGTAGAAGCGCCGAAAGGTGATGGGCAGATTCGGCTGGAGGCAATCAAAACAGAAGATGGAAAAAACTGGTGGGCAGCATTCACCAGTTTTGAAGAAGAACTGAAAGGCGGCGGAGGGGTCAAGTCTACATTTCTGACAGATATTGCTAAATTGTTTCAGCTTGCAATTCAGACAGAGGAAATAGAGGGCGTGATTCTTAATCCATGGAATCGTACGCTCATGCTGGATAAATGTCTGATTGAGATTATTTTAGGAAAAAACGCATAAAATTTCCCGTATGACGAATACTATCATCGTATTGTAAAATGAAAGAGAGGAAGCGGATACGATGATATTAAAGGAAAAAGAACGTACCACGATCGAAGATTTACAGACACAGGAAAAAAGTTGTATTGAGAAATATGGAAGATATGCACAGCAGGCAAAAGATCCTGAATTAAAAAATCTTTTTCAGAATTTGCAGCAGAAGGAAAGAGAACATTATGATTCTCTTGACCGTGTACTGAGAGGAGAAGTTCCGCAGTGTAACTGCAATGACAATCATGGAAAAGACTATCAGCCGAAGGCAAGCTATACAGCGATGAGTTCTCCGGAGGACAAACAGCAGGATGCTTTTCTGGCAACAGACTGTATTGCATCAGAAAAACTGGTATCCGGAGAATACAACTCAAATGTATTTGCTTTTGGTGACAGTGGAATACGTAAGCTGCTTGCGGATATTCAGGTAGAAGAACAGAATCATGCAGAAATGCTATACAAATACAAAACGGTAAATGGAATGGCATAAATAGTATATATAAGAGATCACAGTTTATAAAAATAAGCTGTGGTCTCTTTTTTACAAAGATTTTACAGTGTTAGGATTATGTATTTTACTTTGTTTCCATATAATTGCACTTGTCAATGAGAAAGAAAAAAACAAAAATTAAATAAAGCAAATAAAGAGGAGATTTTATCATGAAGAAAAAAGTTTTAGCAATCGTAACAGCAGCACTTATTGGAACAACCGCATTTGCAGCAACAGCAAGCGCAGCAAGCGGAGCCATTGATGTTATATCCCGTGAAGACGGATCCGGAACAAGAGGCGCTTTCATTGAACTGTTCGGAATCGAAGAGAAACAGGGAGATGAAAAAGTAGATATGACAACAGAAGATGCAAGCATCACAAACAGCACATCTGTTATGATGACAACAGTAGCTGGTGATGAAAATGCAATCGGATACATCTCACTTGGTTCTCTGAATGATACAGTAAAAGCAGTTAAGATCGACGGTGCTGAGGCTTCTGCAGAAAACGTAGCAAACGATACATACAAAGTATCCCGTCCATTCAATATCATTACAACTGATAAACTCAGTGATGCAGCACAGGATTTTGAAAACTACATCATGAGCGCTGATGGACAGCAGATCGTTGAAGACAACGGATACATCAAGGTTGCAGATGATGCAAAAGCTTATGAGCAGAGTGATGCAGAAGGCAAAGTTGTTGTTGCAGGTTCTTCTTCTGTAACACCGGTTATGGAAAAACTGAAAGAAGCATATGAGAAAGCAAATGGTGGAAAAATCACTGTAGAAGTACAGCAGAGTGATTCCACAACAGGTATTACATCCGCAGCAGAAGGTATCTGCGATATCGGTATGGCATCCCGTGAACTGAAAGATGAAGAAACAAAAGAAAACCTTACAGCTACTGAAATTGCAAGAGACGGTATTGCAGTAGTAGTAAACAATGATAATGATGTTGATGAGCTGACCAGTGACCAGGTAAAATCCATCTTCACAGGTGAGACTACAGACTGGGAAGACCTTGCAAAATAAGTTTGACAGATAGAGATAGACTTAAGCGGAAAGCCCGGTGATCCGGGCTTCGCTTGTGTCCGGTATGAGAGAGGAAGAATCCTGTATGAATAGATTTAAAGAACAGGCCATGAAAATTGTATTTATGGTGGCTGCCTGCGCATCAGTCCTGGCAGTATTTCTGATTTGTTTGTTTCTGTTTGCTAACGGAATTCCGGCGATTGCCAAGATCGGACCGCTGAAATTTCTTTTGGGAACAGTATGGAAACCATCCAATGATAAATTTGGAATTTTCCCAATGATCATTGCCAGTATTTATGTAACAGGCGGAGCAATCCTGGTTGGAGTTCCGATTGCATTGTTAACTTCGGTATTTATGGCACGTTATTGTCCACAGAAAATTTACCGTCCACTGAAATCCGGAATTGAACTGATGGCAGGTGTTCCTTCTATCGTATATGGTTTCTTCGGCCTGGTACTTATGGTTCCACTGATCAGAAGCACATTTGGTGGAACAGGAACCAGTTGGCTGGCTGCTTCACTTCTTCTGGGAATCATGATCCTGCCGACGATCATCGGTCCAACAGAATCAGCGATTAGAAGTGTTCCGGAAAGTTATTATGAAGGTTCCCTTGCACTGGGAGCAACAAAGGAAAGAAGTATTTTTGTAGTTATGCTTCCAGCCGCAAAATCAGGAATTCTTGCAGCTGTTGTTCTTGGTATCGGTCGTGCGATCGGTGAAACAATGGCGGTTATCATGGTTGCCGGAAATCAGGCGAGAATGCCTGCCGGACTGCTGAAAGGTCTTCGTACTATGACAGCAAACATCGTAACAGAAATGGGCTATGCAACAGGACTTCACAGAGAGGCACTGATCGCAACAGGAGTTGTACTTTTTGTATTTATCCTGATCATCAACCTGAGTCTTTCCCTGTTGAACAGGAGGTCAGAAAATGCAAACTAACACAGCAGTAGCAGAACCGATGGTGGAAAAAATGAAAAAAAGAAATGAAACATCAACCGCAGATCATATGAGATCTTATCTGCGTCATCCGGGATCAGGAGTGCTTGCACTTTTGACAGTTGGAGCAGCTGTTGTTACTTTTGCAGTATTGCTTTTCCTGGTTGCGTACATTCTTGTAAAAGGTATTCCGTATCTGACACCAAGTCTGTTCAGTATGGAATATACATCAGAAAATGTTTCTCTGATGCCGTCTTTGATAAACACATTTATTATGACAGCTCTGTCACTTGTGATTGCAGCTCCGCTTGGAATTTTTGCAGCAATCTATCTTGTAGAATATGCTAAAAAAGGAAATAAACTGGTACAGATTATCCGTATCACAGCAGAGACCCTTTCCGGTATTCCTTCCATCGTATATGGCCTCTTTGGTATGTTGTTTTTCGTAACAGCGCTTCATTGGGGAATGTCTCTTCTGGCAGGTGCATGTACGCTTGTTATCATGGTTCTTCCATTGATTATGAGAACCGCTGAAGAAGCATTAAAAGCAGTTCCGGATTCTTACAGAGAAGCAAGCTTTGGTCTTGGAGCAGGTAAACTGCGAACTATCTTTACAATTGTACTGCCGTCAGCAGTTCCAGGAATTCTGGCAGGAATCATTCTTGCAATCGGACGTATTATTGGAGAAACAGCAGCACTTCTTTACACATCAGGAACAGTTGCTCAGGTACCGAATTTGATGGGATCCGGTCGTACACTGGCACTTCATATGTATGTACTTTCAAGTGAAGGTCTTCATATGAATCAGGCATCTGCAACAGCAGTTGTGATTCTTTTATTTGTATTAATTATCAACGGTTTGTCCGGTATGGTGGCAAAACGTATCGCGAAAGGATAACAGAAAATGAGTGATAATATTAAACTTTCAATTGAAGATATGAATCTTTTTTACGGAAATTTTCATGCACTGCATGATATCAATATGCACATTCCGGAAAAAGAAATTACCGCTTTTATCGGACCAAGTGGATGTGGAAAATCTACCCTTCTTAAATCTTTAAACCGTATGAATGACCTGGTAGAAGGCTGCAGAATTACGGGTAAAGTTGAGTTGGACGGGGAAGATATTTATGGAGATATGGATGTAAATACTCTTCGAAAAAGAGTTGGAATGGTATTCCAGAAGCCGAATCCGTTCCCGATGAGTATTTATGATAATGTTGCTTATGGACCAAGAACACATGGTATCCGCTCCAAAGCAAAGCTTGATGAGATCGTTGAAAAATCTCTCCGTGATGCAGCTATCTGGGATGAAGTTAAGGACAGGTTAAAGAAAAGTGCACTGGGAATGTCCGGTGGACAGCAGCAGAGACTTTGTATCGCGAGAGCACTGGCTGTAGAGCCAGAGGTGCTTCTTATGGACGAGCCTACATCTGCACTTGACCCGATCTCGACATCTAAGATCGAAGAGCTTGCAATGGAATTAAAAGGAAAATATACAATTGTTATCGTTACTCATAACATGCAGCAGGCAACACGAATTTCTGACAAAACAGCATTCTTCCTTCTTGGAGAAGTTGTAGAATTCAGTGACACAGACACGCTGTTTTCCATGCCAAAGGACAAGAGAACAGAGGACTATATTACAGGAAGGTTTGGTTGATTATGGCAACACGTTTCGAACGACAGCTTGAAGAATTACATGTGCAGATCATTACCATGGGAAGTCTCTGTGAGAAAGCAATTTCTCTTTCTAACAAAGCAATTCGTGGAGAAAAGTGCATCAAAGAAATTTTTGATACAGATAAAGAAATTGACGCAAAAGAAAGAGAAATTGAGAATCTCTGTATGAGAATTCTGCTTCATCAGCAGCCGGTTGCAAGAGATCTGAGAGAGGTTTCAGCAGCATTGAAAATGATCTCAGATATGGAGAGGATTGGCGATCAGGCATCAGATATTGCAGATCTTTCTAAATTCATTGAGGAAAATCATATCCAGATTCCTGAACTGATCGGGAAGATGGCTGAAATGACTGTAGGTATGGTGACAGAAAGTGTAGATGCTTTTGTTAAGAGAGATCTGAATCTGTGCAGAAAGGTTATTGATGATGATGACCTTGTAGACGATGCTTTTAACCAGATCAAGGAAGAACTTGCAAAGCTTATGTACCAGAATCTGGATGCAAAAGCAGGTCTTGATCTTCTGATGACGGCCAAATATATGGAGAGAATCGGAGATCATGCAGTAAATATTGCAGAGTGGGTCGAGTATGCGATCACGGGTGTTCACAGGAATAATGAACACCAGCAGGGAGGTCGATAGTGTGACTAAAAAGATTTTTAAATCTAATATAGTTGTAGCTGCGGCTGTGCTGATTTTTGGGATTGCGTGTGTTATGGCAATCCTTTATCAGCATTTCGGAAAAGAGATAAATGGAGAACTGAAAAAAGAAGCGTCCTATCTTTCCTATGGAGTGGAGCAGGAAGGCATCGATTATCTGAAACAGATTAATGAAAAAGATGATCGTATTACCTATATTGCGGAGGATGGTACTGTTCTTTATGATAATATGGCAGATGCAGAATCCATGGAAAATCACAGCGAACGTAAGGAAGTGCAGGAGGCATTAAAAACAGGAAGCGGATATGCAGAACGTACTTCAAAAACGCTGGCACAGAAGACAATCTACTATGCGCTCCGCCTGCCAGATCACAGTGTGCTCCGAGTATCCAGTACACAGTTTTCTATCTTTGTACTCCTTATGGAACTGATACCACCGATCATTGGAATTATCATTGTGATGCTTATCATTGCAGTCATTGTGTCGGCCCATATGGCAAATAAGATCGTTGAACCAATCAACAATCTGGATCTGGAGCATCCGGAAGACAATCAGGTTTATGATGAAGTAGGTCCGCTTCTCAGCAAAATCTACAAACAGAACAGACAGATAAAAAATCAGCTGGAGGCTGCAAGACGTAATCAAGAAGAATTTGGAATTATCACTGAAAATATGCAGGAAGGACTTCTTGTGATCGACAGTTATACAATGATTCTTTCAGGAAACAGCAGTGTATGGAAAATGTTTCAGATTAAAGATCCGAAGATTGGTGACAGCGTGTATTCTCTGGACAGAAATGAAGATTTTCGTATGCTGATCGAACAGGTACTGAAAGGACAGCATGGAAGTGTTTTACTTCATCTTGGAAGTGAGGCAATTCAGATGATCGCGAATCCGGTGACCAGAGAACATAAGGTGGTTGGTGCCGTTCTTCTGCTGATGAATGAGACTGAAAAAGTTGAACGAGAACAGCTCAGAAGAGAATTTTCTGCAAATGTATCCCATGAATTAAAGACTCCTCTGACCTCAATCTCAGGGTTTGCAGAAATCATTCAGGATGGTCTTGTCAGAGCAGAAGACATCAAAAAATTTGCCGGCCGCATTTATGATGAAGCACAGCGTCTGATCACTCTGGTTGAGGACACGATCAAGGTTTCTCAGCTGGACGAAGGAGAAAATCCGTATGAATGGGAACAGCTGGATGCATATACCGTTGTCAAAGATGTATGTGGGAGACTGAAAGATATTGCAGCTAAAAAGAATGTACATCTGTATATTGATGGAGATAAGACAATGCTCTGTACAGTGCGTCCGATTTTTGATGAAATAATCTATAATCTCTGTGATAACGGAATTAAATATAACAGAGATGATGGAACAGTAAGTATTCATCTGCGTGAAATGGGAGAAAATGTTGAGGTTCGTGTAAAAGATAACGGAATTGGCATTCCAGGCGAAGACCAGAACAGAGTGTTTGAGAGATTTTACCGCGTGGATAAGAGTCATTCCAAAGCAATTGGAGGAACCGGACTTGGTCTTTCAATTGTAAAACATGGAGTGACATTCCTTGGTGGTACAATAAAGATGGTCAGTGAAGTTGGTAAGGGAACAGAGGTTACTCTGACATTTCCGAAACAGCGAAGAGTGGTTTAAAAAATAACAGGGACAGTGCTGCTGGCATTTATGCCAGTAACACTGTCCTTGTTTGGGGGTTAATAACAATATGCGCCTTCGTATCTGCTGCAGGATTCTTTTTTCTTTGAAAGATCCTTGCAGGAACTGCAGCGGTCGCAGAATTCCTGCTCATAACAGGTGGCACAGACACAATTCCCACAGTGGCTGCGGTCATAGGCCGGAGTACAGGTGTAGGGAAGAGCGTCTTTTTTTGCTTTGTCTTCCATATACGATTCACCTCTCCTGAAACAATTTTGATAGTTATATTATATATCTGTAAATCAGGAGATTCAAGAAAATTATTTAGATTCCCAACGTCCGGAAGCACCGCATGGAAGTACCAGTCCATTGGAAGTTACCGGAAGTCCGATTTCCTGAGAATCTACATGACCGTCAAAGTCTTTGAGCTCAGTTGCGAGCATATATGTCAGTACAGCCGGAGCAAGTCCTGTAGTATAGGAATTGATAAGGAAAAACAGCGGATTCGGGCTTAAAAGCTTTACACACAGTTTGATCAGTGGATGAATTGCTTCTTCAATTTTCCAGATTTCACCTTTTGGTCCACGTCCATAGGACGGCGGGTCCATAATAATCGCATCATAATGATTTCCACGGCGGATCTCACGCTCAACGAATTTTACACAGTCGTCTACCAGCCAGCGGATCGGAGCCTCTGAAAGTCCGGAGGCAGCGGCATTTTCTTTGGCCCAGGTAACCATGCCTTTGGAGGCATCTACGTGAGTGACCTGTGCACCGGCAGCAGCAGCAGCCAGAGTAGCACCGCCTGTATAGGCAAAAAGATTCAGGACTTTGATCGGACGTCCGGCTTTACGGATCTTATCACCAAACCAGTCCCAGTTAACAGCCTGTTCCGGGAAAAGTCCTGTATGTTTGAAACTGAATGGTTTCAGATGGAAGGTAAGATCCTTGTAATGAAGATCCCACTGCTGTGGGAGATCAAAGAATTCCCATTCTCCGCCGCCTTTTTTACTTCTGTGATAGTGTGCATTCATGTTTTTCCATCCACGGCTTACCTTAGGAGTATCCCAGATAACCTGTGGGTCCGGACGTACCAGAGTATATTTACCCCAGCGCTCCAGTTTTTCACCACATGAGGTGTCGATTACTTCATATTCTTTCCAGTCATTTGCAATCCACATATATGATAACCTTTCTTTGTCAATGTTTTTTGTTTATTTCTGTCTATTTAGTATAGGTGAAAGCTCGGAATTCTGCAAGTTTTTTATGTATCGGGGGCTTGACAATCTATACTTTAGCATACTAAAATATACGGGATAATGAGAAATAAGATAATGTAAGTTTTAAAGAAGAAAGATTTTTTGCCGGGACAGAATTCTGGAAGCGGCGCGAGGAGGACGAACAATGCAGAAATACAGTGAGATGAGCAAAGAACAGCTCCAGGTTCTTAAGAAGGATCTGGAACAGCAGTATGCAGAGATTAAGGCACAGGGACTTGCCCTGGATATGTCACGTGGTAAACCGGCTGCAGATCAGCTGAACCTTTCTATGGATATGATGGATGTTCTGTCAAGCAACACAGACCTGAAATGTGAGACAGGTGTTGACTGCCGTAACTATGGTGTGATGGATGGTATCCCTGAAGCAAAGCGTCTTCTTGGTGAGATTTCAGAAGTAGATCCTGAACATATCATTATTTATGGAACTTCCAGTCTGAATGTTATGTTTGATACAGTTGCACGTTCCATGACACATGGTGTAATGGGAAATACTCCATGGTGTAAACTGGACAAAGTTAAATTCCTTTGCCCTGTTCCGGGATATGACCGTCATTTCAAGGTTACAGAATTTTTCGGAATCGAAATGATCAATGTTCCAATGTCTCCGGAAGGTCCGGATATGGATATGGTTGAGAAACTGGTAAGTGAAGACCCGGCTATCAAAGGTATCTGGTGTGTTCCGAAATACTCTAATCCACAGGGTTACACATACTCAGAAGAAACAGTTAAACGTTTTGCACGCCTGAAACCGGCTGCACCGGATTTCCGTATTTACTGGGATAATGCATACAGCGTACATCATCTCTATGATGAGGCAGACAAACAGGATTTCCTGCTTGAGATTCTGGAAGAATGTGCAAAGGCTGGTAATCCGGACCTTGTTTATAAATTTACCTCCACATCCAAGATCAGCTTCCCGGGTTCCGGTATTGCAGCAGTAGCTGCTTCCAAAGCAAATCTGGATGATTTCCGTAAATATATGACAGTACAGACGATCGGACATGATAAGCTGAATCAGCTTCGTCATGTGAGATTTTTCAAAAACCTGGATGGAATCCATGCACATATGAGTAAACATGCCGCAATCCTTCGACCAAAGTTTGAAATGGTAGAAGCTACTCTTGAAAGAGAACTCGGCGGCCTGGGAATCGGTTCATGGACAACACCAAAGGGTGGATATTTCATTTCCTTTGATTCTATGGAAGGATGCGCAAAGAGAATCGTAGCAATGGCAAAGGAAGCCGGCGTAGTTATGACAGGAGCCGGAGCTACTTATCCATATGGAAAAGATCCAAAAGACAGCAATATCCGTATTGCACCATCTTTCCCACCAATCGATGAACTTGAAAAAGCAGCACAGGTATTCGTTGTATGTGTTAAACTTGCCAGTGTAGAAAAACTCCTGGCAGAATAAATAATAGTAATATAATAAAACATAATTATCAAAAAACTAAATATTTCCGAACGTTAAGGAGGCGCCATGACGGAAGAAAACAAGAGTATGGACAAAGGAAGAAGATTATTGATCGGTTTCATTATTGTACTGCTCCTGCTTACCGCAGGCGCCTACTTTTTTGGAGTTTATTATTTTACTGGACACTTTCTTCCGGGATCACAGGTAAATGGGTTTAACTGTTCTTATATGACAGAGAAGGAAGCAGAGAAACTTCTGGAAAAGAAGACAGGAGTTTATACGCTGGCTGTTCAGACCAGAGGAAATGGACAGGAGGGAATTTCAGCAGGTGAGATCCGACTGAAATATACTTCTGATGGAAGTGTAAAAAGACTTCTTCATGAGCAGGATCGTTTTGTGTGGTTTCTGGCATTCAGTCAGCATAAGACTTATGAACTGCCGTCTTCTGTGTCATATGATGAGAACCTGTTCGAAAAGAAAATCGACAGTCTGAAATGTATGAAGAACAATGTTGAGCCTGAGGATGCATATATCAGAGAATGTGAGGATGGATTTGAAGTTGTTCCAGAGATAGAGGGAACCAGGATTGACAGGGAGAAACTTCTGGCAGATATCAAAGAAGCTGTTACTACAGGAAGAACGGTAGCAAATCTGGAAGAAGATGACTGTTATATTAATCCATCGGTTTATGCCGAAGATCTGACAAAAGACTGTCAGCAGATGAATGAGCTGACGGATGTTGTAGTTACATATGATTTCAGTGACCGCAAAGAATCTGTGAACAGAGCTGTTATTAAAGAATGGCTTACAAGAAATGAAAATGGTGATCTTGTGTTGGATAAGACAGCTATTGCCAAATATATTGCAGGGCTTGCGGCACAGTATGATACCGTTGGGACAGAACGCACATTTTCTACATATGATAATCAGGATATTACAGTTTCAGGTGGAAATTATGGCTGGGTGATTGATCAGAAGAAAGAAACGGATGCACTGTATCAGGATATCCTGGACAAAAAAACGGAAGTGCGCGAACCAATATATGAGCAGACAGCAGAAAGTCGAAATACAAATGATATTGGATATTCTTATATAGAAATTGACCTGACCCGTCAAAGAATGGTATTATATCAGAATGGGACACCAATTGCAGATACCGGTTTTGCAGCAAGCAGTAGTACACCAACAGGTGTTTACAGACTTGGCGAAAAACAGGAGTCTGCTATACCGGGAAATACAGAGACAAATTCAGGTGAAAATGGTGTTTCAGTAAGCTTATGGATGCCATTTACCGATGAACTTGGTATTTATGGAGATCCCGAATTGATTATTACAGGTGCAGACATTGCAGCAGATACTTTTGGAAGTTCAGAGAATATGGACTTCAGTTCATCGTATAACTGCTGGGAAAGCACAGAAGGATGTATAGCTGTGCCGGAGGAAGAGGCACAGATAATATATCAGAATGTAAATTCTGGATTGCCGGTGATAATATATTGACTACCAGCTCTATAGGTGGCGAGTAATAAATTGATCGTGAGGGTGATGAGAAAATGAAAATTGTTGTATTAGCAGGTGGTACAAGTACAGAAAGAGATGTTTCAATTGTATCTGGAACAGGAATTTGCGGAGCACTGCGTCAGAAGGGACACCAGGCAATTCTGGTGGATGTTTTTTGCGGACAGGAAGATACTGACTGGGAAAATCCGTTTCCGGCAGAATATGATGTCGAAAAAGCAGCAGAGTATATTCGTGGATTCAATCCGCAGATGAATGAACTGAAAAAAAATCGCAGAGAGTTTTTTGGACCAAATGTCCTCGAACTCTGCAAGAAGGCTGATTTTGTTTTTCTGGGACTTCATGGAGCAAATGGAGAGGATGGTAAGCTTCAGGCGACATTTGACCTGATGGGAATTCCGTATACGGGAACCGGATATCTGAGCAGTGCCATGGCAATGGATAAGGGCGTAACCAAAGCAATGTTTGAGATGAGAGGTGTTCCGACTCCGGCCGGTAAGGCAATGAAGAAAAAAGACCGTGTAGAAACTCCACAGGAACTGGGAATGGATTTCCCGGTTGTTGTCAAGACCTGCTGTGGTGGTTCCAGTATCGGAGTTTATATCGTAGACAACCAGGAAGATTACACGAAGGCACTGGATGGCGCATTTACTTACGAAAATGAAGTTGTAGTAGAAGAGTTTGTAGAAGGTGTTGAATATACAGTTGCTGTTGTAGATGGAAAGGCATATCCGGTTGTTCAGATTGTTCCGGTACAGGGCTTCTATGATTATGAGAATAAATATAAACCAGGAGCTGTTAAAGAAACATGTCCGGCGCCGATTTCAGAGGAACTGACAAGACGCCTTCAGGAGTGCGCAGTAGATGGTTATCATGCACTTGAGATGGAGAGCTATGCCCGTCTTGATTTCATTGTTACAAAAGATGAAAAGATATACTGCCTGGAAGCCAATACTCTTCCTGGAATGACACCTACCAGCCTGATTCCACAGGAAGCAGCAGTTCTGGGAATGGATTATCCGACACTGTGTGAAGAACTGATCAAAGTGTCTCAAAAGAAGTACGAATAAGAGGAAATTAAAATGAAAAATCTTACATTGAGAAATCTTGCAAAAGTATGTAATGGCATCTGGCATGGACAGGATGACTTACTTGATCAGGAGATTTCTGCAATTACCACAGACAGCCGAAAAATAGAGAAGGATTGTCTGTTTATACCAATCGTAGGAGAGAGAGTTGATGCACATCGTTTTATTCCGGATGTAATGAGTAAGGGTGCACTGGCAACACTTTCTGAGAGAGAACTGCCGGATGCAGAGTTTGCTTATATTCAGGTTGAGTCCTCTCTGCAGGCAGTAAAGGATATTGCAGAGTTTTATCTGGAACAGCTTCAGATTCCGGTCGTGGGAATCACAGGAAGTGTTGGAAAGACCAGTACAAAGGAAGTAATTGCTTCTGTCCTGAAGGAAAAATACCGTACACTTAAAACACAGGGTAATTTTAACAATGAACTTGGACTTCCGCTTACAGTTTTCCGACTGCGTGATGAAGATGAAATTGCAGTTCTCGAAATGGGAATCAGTGACTTTGGCGAAATGACTCGTTTAACGAAGATTGCAAAACCGGATACCTGTGTGATCACTAACATCGGAACCTGCCATCTGGAAAATCTGGGAGACAGAGATGGTGTTTTGAAGGCAAAAACTGAGATTTTCCAGTCAATGAAACCGAGCGGACATATTGTTCTGAATGGTGATGATGATAAACTGGCAACGGTTAGTGAATATAATGGTGTGAAGCCAGTGTTCTTCGGACTTGATGATAAGCGTGACGTATATGCGGATCAGATTGAAAGCAGAGGGCTTAAGGGCGTTGCATGCCGGATTCATCTTGGTGAAGATGCTTTTGATGTGCTTGTGCCGACACCGGGAATACATATGGTTTATAATGCATTGGCTGCAGCAGCAGTGGGACGCATTTATGGTCTGACGATCGAAGAGATCAAAAAAGGTATTGAAAGTCTGGAAACAATTCGCGGACGTTTCAAAATGATCGAGACAGATAAATTTCTGGTTGTAGATGACTGTTATAATGCAAATCCGATGTCCATGAAAGCATCTCTGGATGTTCTTCATGATGGGGAAGGACGCCGCGTAGCGATTCTGGGAGATATGGGAGAGCTTGGTGAGGATGAAGTTGTTCTTCACGAAGGAGTTGGTATACATGCAGCTTCCTGTGGGATTGATGCCTGCGTTTGTGTCGGCGAACTCGCATATCACATAGCAGAAGCAGCACGTAAGGCTGATCCGAAATTTACAGTATATTATGAAAAATCAAGAGAATCTCTTCTGGAACATCTGACGGATTATGTTCAGAAGGGAGATACGATCCTGGTGAAAGCTTCTCATTTCATGAAATTTGAAGAAGTCGTTAAAGCACTGGAAGAGATGTAATCCGTAGCTTCACAGGTAACATCCGCATGATTTTTGCAGGAATTTGACGAACGATTTTTGTTTCATATCCCTTCTTACAGGTGTAAAATATTACCTGTAAACAAAATATTTAAGGAGGGAATTATGCTGGAACGAATCATGGATCTGCAGATACTGCTCTATCTGATGACTGTTCTTGGAACAGCGGGAGCAGTAGGAATGCTGGCGGTACATCTTACTTACAGAAGGACTCTGCGAAAGACAAAGGCGACAACAAACCTTAGAGAAAAATGGCTGAATCTGTGGAAAACACGAGATAAACTTTTGAATCGGATGAATTTTCTGGTCTGGATTCCATCGTTGTTATCGACGGCATGTCTCGGGTTGTCGCTTTTTTTTGTATCCAGAATACGTGACAGCAGAGGACTTTCCATGAGTTATCTGTACATTGGAGCTGCTGTGCCGGTTGTCCTGTTGGTGCTCAGACAGGCATTGGATTTCAGCTTTAAAGAAGAACTGGTTATGAATTCTCTGGCAGATTATATTCTGCAGGTCAGATCCGCACGCAAAGAAAATCTTCCGACGGCGCGAAAATATGAAACGGCAGAATCGCGGCAGAAGGCAGATCCGATACTTAAAGAAGAGGCGGTTGAACGAATTGCAGCGAGTATACGTCAGACTGCAGCAACAGGAAGTCATTTCAGCAAGATGCTGAGTCCGGAGGAAGAAGAAATTATGCGAGAAATCATTCGGGAATTTATGGAATAAAGTCAGCAAAGGAGAAATTTTTTGATACAGAAGAAATTCTGTCTGATAAAAGTACAAATTATATGAATAAGAAAAGAGTTATATGGATTGAGCTGCTCAGAATCATGGCATGTATCGGGGTGATCGGGATTCATGCGGGTGCGCAGCATTTTCGAAACGTGCCATTGGATTCGTCTGTATGGGCAGTTTCAAACTTCTATCATGGAATCAATCGCTTTGCAGTTGCATCCTTTGTTATGATCAGTGGATGCCTGTATCTGGATCAGAAGCGAACCTGGGATATTAAACGCTTATGGATTAGAAATATTTTGCCGATCGGTGTGGCTTATATTTTCTGGCAGGTGTTTTATGCCGTCTACCGCATCTGGACTGCCGGCATAGCTGCACAAGGGGGCAAAGCCGTTCTGATCAAGTTTATGGTCTATATCAGTAAATCTTATTTTCATCTCTGGTATTTACCTATGTTGATTGGATTGTTGATCATAACACCGATGCTCTGGGAAATTGTCAACAGTTCCAGAGGAAAACAGTGGGAAGAATATATAATCCTGATGTATCTGATCTTTAAGATCCTGCCATATACCGTGAATTATTTTCCACTTCCATGGAAAGAGCATGTAATGAATATTCTGCATACAGTCCAGCCGGAACTGGTTACCGGTTATGTAGGATATTTTGTACTGGGACATTATCTGTCTCATTATGAGATTTCAAAGAAACTGGAGTATCTGATTTATGTGTTGGGTGTGGTATTGATTCTGACAGCAATCGGTCTTTGTTATATCACATCTCAGAAAACAGGAAAACCAGTCCAGTCCTTTTATGAGAATCATACACTAGCCGGATTTTTCTGGGGAACTTCATTCTTTTTGTTTTTTAAAAATCATGTGTCTAAGATCAGGTGGAGTGAGAAACAGGAAAAAATTATCTGTTATCTTGGAAGCTGTACCTTTGGGATATATCTGATTCATGCATTTTTCAGAGATATACTGTTCAGGCTGGGGGTTGAGAGTACTAGAATTGCGATTCCGATTATTATCATGATGGTTTTTGGAACCAGCCTTGTGGTAGTAATGATCCTGAAAAAGATTCCGATAGTTAATAAATGGATTATATAAAACAGCAGAACTGTGTAAAATTAAAAATCTGCCGGGGCCAGGGAAGACCTGACTTCGGCAGATTTTTCAGATACCAGAAAATTACTTCATAATATTCAGGTCATCATTTTTACAGAGTATCGGATACGCTGTCTAATCTTCTTCAATGACCTGAATTTCAAGGTAATCAAATTCAATGTGTTCAATGAAACTGTCCTGACGGAATCTTGTTTTTGAATGACGTTTAAAGTCAGTAATGTTACTTTCCAGCCAGATTGGATTTTCCAGATCAAAATCATAGCAGATTTCCTGCAAAGCATGAAAAATTTTGTGCGTTCTTGTATCTTCTGAGTCATCCTCAATGACCAGATCTTTTAACATGTGATTATCTTTCCACATTTTTCCCCATAAACGAAACATAATATTGCTGCCTCCCTGTCAAAACTGCCTTATGCGGCAGGAACGTCTGATTTTTTAATGATTTCAAGTATAGATGATTTTAAAGTGAAAGTAAAGAAAATTGATTGCAGATTTTAGCGAGATAAAGTATAATAGTGTTTATAATGGCATAAATCGCTATGCGATGGATGTGTAATTCTTATATGAAATGGAGGAGTTACTTATGAAGCTTTATGATAGTGGTGTTTATCTGGTAAATGGCTGCGACATCGTAGAAGAAAACAATATGACACAGCCGGTCTCCAGAGAAGAAGCAGCCAGAAATACAATGGCTTATGGAATTCTGGAAGCACACAATACTTCCGGAAACATGCAGAAACTGCAGATTAAATTTGATAAACTGACATCTCATGATATTACATTTGTAGGTATTATTCAGACAGCACGTGCATCAGGACTTGAAAAATTCCCGATTCCATATGTTCTGACTAACTGCCACAACTCACTTTGCGCAGTAGGCGGAACAATCAATGAAGATGATCATATGTTCGGACTTACCTGTGCAAAAAAATATGGTGGAGTTTATGTTCCTCCTCATCAGGCAGTCATTCATCAGTTTGCCCGTGAAATGCTTGCAGGCGGCGGTAAGATGATTCTTGGATCTGACAGCCATACCCGTTATGGTGCACTTGGTACCATGGCGATGGGTGAAGGTGGTGGAGAACTGGTAAAACAGCTTCTTTCTCAGACATATGACATCAACATGCCAGGTGTAGTTGCTATTTATCTCAAAGGACAGCCAAGACCGGGCGTAGGACCGCAGGACGTTGCTCTTGCAATCATCGGTAAAGTATTTGCCAATGGTTATGTGAAAAATAAGGTTATGGAGTTTGTAGGACCTGGTGTAGCAGGATTAAGCGCAGATTTCCGTATCGGTGTTGATGTTATGACAACTGAGACAACCTGTCTTTCTTCTATCTGGCAGACAGATGAGACAATCGAAGAGTTCTATGAGATCCATGGCAGAAAAGAAGACTACAAAGAACTTAAACCAGGCAAGGTAGCTTATTATGATGGATGTGTAGAAGTAGATCTGAGTGAGATCAAGCCTATGATCGCAATGCCATTTCATCCAAGCAACACATATACAATTGATGAACTCAAAGCAAATCTCTACGACATTCTGGATGATGTAGAGAAAAAGGCGCAGATCAGTCTGGATGGCAAAGTTCCGTACTCACTGAAAGACAAAGTGATCGATGGACAGCTGTATGTTGACCAGGGAATCATCGCAGGCTGTGCCGGTGGTGGATTTGAAAATATCTGTGCAGCAGCTGATATCCTTCGCGGAGCAAGCATCGGTGCAGATGCATTTACACTGAGCGTATATCCGGCAAGTACTCCAATTTATATGGAACTTGCAAGAAACGGTGTCCTTGCAGACCTGCTTGAGACAGGTGCTGTTGTTAAAACTGCATTCTGCGGACCATGCTTTGGTGCCGGAGATACACCTGCCAACAATGCATTCAGTATCCGTCATACAACCAGAAACTTCCCGAACCGTGAAGGTTCCAAGGTCCAGAACGGGCAGATTTCTTCTGTTGCACTTATGGATGCAAGATCAATCGCAGCTACAGCAGCTAACAAAGGTTTCCTGACTTCAGCAGAAGAATTTACCGGAAGCTACAGACATCAGAAGTATTTCTTTGATAAAACTATCTATGATAATCGTATTTTTGACAGCAAGGGAGTGGCTGATCCGAGCGTAGAGATCCAGTTTGGACCAAACATCAAAGACTGGCCGGAGATGCCTGCTCTGGCGGATAATCTGGTGCTTAAGGTTGTATCTGAGATTCATGATCCGGTTACTACAACAGACGAGCTGATTCCGTCAGGAGAGACTTCCTCCTTCCGTTCTAATCCGCTTGGACTGGCTGAGTTCACTCTTTCCAGAAGAGATCCTGAGTATGTAGGACGTGCGAAAGAAATCCAGAAGGCTCAGAAGGCAATTGAAGCAGGAGAATGTCCGGTAGATGCAGTTCCGGAACTGAAACCGGTTATGGATGCTGTTAAAGCTCAGTTTGCTGATGTGAGCAAAGAAAACGTTGGTATCGGAAGTACGATTTTTGCTGTGAAACCAGGTGATGGTTCTGCTCGTGAGCAGGCTGCTTCCTGTCAGAAGGTTCTTGGCGGATGGGCAAATATCGCAAACGAGTATGCTACCAAACGTTATCGTTCCAACCTGATCAACTGGGGTATGCTTCCATTCCTTATCGAGGAGGGAGAGCTTCCATTTGCGAATGGAGATTACCTGTTCTTCCCACAGATCCGTAAAGCAGTTGCTGAGAAAGCAGACAGCATTACAGGATATGTTGTAAAAGAAGATGGAATGAAAGAATTCCAGGTAACTCTTGGAGAACTGACAGATGATGAGCGTGAGATCATTCTCAAAGGATGTCTGATCAATTACAATAGAAGATAGTATTTAAGATAATAAAGACGACAGGAGGAGTCGCATACAGGACTGCAAATACCATTGCGCCTGCTATGTGATACATGCGCTTATGATCTGCCAGTCGCTCGAACTCGCTTGCGCTCAGACAGCGAGCTTGGTGGCAGAAGCTAAGCATGTATCACATGACGCAGTGCTCGTGAGTATTTGTAGTCTCAGTATGTGATTCCTCCTGTCTGTTTATTGATATGGAGGAGGATAGGGTGGCTGGTATGGGGAAGGGGATTGAAGTGGGAGAAAAGGATGAATTATCAGAAAATTATATATAATAGATGAAATATATAATATAAATGCAAGACATTTAAAAATATAAAAGAAAATTAAAAGAAATATATAAAAATGTGTTGACAAATCGAATGGTCGGTGGTATTATAATCTCATCAAAAGAAAACAAGAAAAAACAAAATCAACAAACTAAATTAAAAAATCATTCAATTCATAGCATATATAAATGTTACATGAAAGGGATGAAATTATAAGAAAGGTAAAGGTGATACCGTTGGGAAAGTAGTCATTTATCTTCAATATGAGAAGTGACAGAAATCAAGTTTCCTGCAAGAAAGACCTGATACATAAATTATCCATTATTTAAATCAGATTATCGGAATACATTCGGAAGAAAATATAAAATATATTACCTGGTGAACAGGACTTTCAGAGAAAGGATAATCTTTATAAAAGTATTACAGGTATATAGAATTGATTACTCATATTGAATAACTGTCACGAACCTGATATAAGGACTTTTGAATATGTGTAAAGAAACATTTTCAAAAAATGCGATCCATAAGATGTCAATCATATGAATCAAAGCTTTACATCAGAAGAATATCTTCTCACAAAAGATATTAATTCAGAAATAACAGAAATCTTATTCCAGAAGAAAACAATTTGAAATTTAAGAAGTTAAGTTTGAAGTTGCTCTAGTCTGAAGGAAAAGACATTCAGAGTTATTTCAGAATGAAATTATAATCCGTAAATTATAATTTCAACTCTATAAACTTTCTAAATGAAGCGTATGATAAAAATCATACCATTTGTGAGCAGGAAATTAAAAAGGTTACCGAATTAAGACACAATAGAAGAATATATAATAATATAAAAACTGAATATAGAAGATTGAATGAAGTATACTATAAGAGGTATCAGAGGATTTCAATCAATAAACAAGCCGAATAGTTTTGAAAGAACAAAGAGGTAAATAAAAATTGAATATTGAAGAATGTTGAGACGGTCATCATTTCCAGGTTATGAAAAGTAATTGAAAAGAAGTGATGACCGTCTTACTGTTGTATAAAAAAGTTTTTTACGTTATACTCTCCATAGAATGCGCAGGATGCATAGAAGGAGAGCTTTTTTATGTGGAAAAATAATATTGAAGATATGATTTTATATGAAGATAAAGATATAATCGTGTGTCATAAAGCAGCAGGAATTGCCGTTCAGAATGCCCGGATCGGTGCAGCAGATATGGAGAGTTCGCTGAAAAACTATCTGGCGGTAAAGAATCCTGGAAAAATGCCATATCTGGGAATTGTACACAGACTGGATCAGCCTGTGGAAGGGGTCCTTGTTTTCGCAAAGACACCTAAGGCGGCTGCCGGCCTGACAAAGCAGATCACATCAGGAACAGTGTTAAAAGAATACCTGGCAGTGACAGACAAAATGCCCCAACAGAGTCAGGGACGACTGACAGATTTTCTTAAAAAAGATGGAAAGACAAATACTTCTGCGGTAGCAAACGCAGGAATAAATGGAGCAAAGAAAGCGATTCTGGATTATGAGATTCTCCAGGAAATCGATGATGAGCGAACAGAGAGTGGAAAGAGAATTCTGGTTAAGATTATACTGGGGACAGGCCGGCATCATCAGATCAGGGTGCAGATGTCGCATGCAGGAATGCCTCTTTTAGGAGATCGTAAGTATAATTCGAAGGATTGCTCTGGCTTATCACTTGGATTGTGTTCCTGCCATCTGATTTTTGCCCATCCGGTGACAGGAAAGAAGATGGAATTTAAAGTGACTCCGAATGGGGAAAGTTTTGCAGGTTTTCCAAATCTCTAAGTTAAATTCTGGTAAAATTGCCGTATTTCTTCTGAAAAAATGAAAAAACTATGAAATCTATAGACGGAAAAAAGAAAATGTGTATAATGTAGAAAGATATTTAAAGGCATTATATTTTTGTAACCAACATATCAGATTAATAGTGGAAAAGAGGAAGAAACGATGAAAAAAGCAGCTGTTGCAGTGCTTTTTCTTGCCGGAGCGGTACTTGTGGCAGGAGGAAGCGGTAAGATTGGCGGCTTTACGCATTTGATCGCAGATGTACAGGCAGAGGACGATCTGCAGGATGGTACTGAGGTGCCAGAGCATGAAATATCAGCAGCAGAAGCTGATGATGAAGAGACGGAAGAGGACAGAGCTTCTAAAATTGATACAACAATCACGCTTGGAGCGGGCAGCAGGATTGCTGTTGTAAGCAAGGCAACTGACGGAGAGTATTGGAAGCTGGTCCGTCAGGGAATGGAAGCTGCAGTTAAAGATATCAATACGGCATATGATTTTACTTCAGACGACGCAATTACAATGACTTTTGAAGGACCATCTGATGAAAGTGATGTAGAAACGCAAATCAACACACTGGATGCGGTAATTGCGGAGAATCCTACAGTTCTTTGCCTTTCAGCAAGTGATATTGAATCCTGTCAGGCTCAGCTGGAAGCGGCAAGTGAGAATGGAATCCCGGTTGTGGTCTTTGACTCAAACGTCAATGACGATGCTCTGGTGGCTGCATTCAGGGGAACGGATAACGAATATGTAGGTAAAATGGCTGCCGAAAAGCTGGCAGATGCAATTGGCGGTTCCGGTAAGATTGCAGTATTCTCTGCTCAGGAAAAAACCGAGAGTATTCAGAAACGTGTAGAGGGATTCGAAGAAGCTATCGCATCAGATTATCCAGATATCAGTATTGTAAGTAAAATATATATGGACCAGGTAGAGGATATGTCAGAAGCAATTTCAAATGTTCTGACAAGCTATCCAGATCTGGCAGGGGTATTCTGCACGAACGAAAATGCATCAAATCTGTATCTGAGCGTGGATAAAGGAGAAAATGCTCCGGTTATGGTAGGTGTAGATGCATCGACCGTTCAGCAGGATGCGATCAAAAACGGGCAGGAGCTTGGCTGTGTCTCCCAGGATCCATATGAGATCGGATATCAGACGATCATTGCAGCTGCACAGGCAATGTCTACAGATGAGGAACAGGCTGCAGCAGTCGAGAAAAATGTTCTTCTTGAACCAGGCTGGATCGATGCAGCTAATATAGAGGATTCTCAGAACAGTAATTATCTGTATTCAAAATAATATATGATCCAGAGAAGGGATGTTAATATTTTATAATATTAATGTCTCTTTTTTATTTGGCATGGGTACGCATAAATATGAAAAACTTTAAGACTTTGATAAAGCAGAGAATTGACAGGCTAAATAAAAACACTTAATATAAAAGGGTGTATTATTCCAGAGGAGGAAAAAAATGTGAAGGAAAGAGAAACATTTGGATCAAGACTTGGTTTCATCCTGGTATCAGCCGGATGTGCGGTAGGTCTTGGAAATGTATGGAAATTTCCATACATGACAGGTAAATACGGCGGTGCTGCATTTATCCTGATTTATCTTGCTTTTCTTGTACTGTTGGGTCTGCCGATTCTTGTGAGTGAATTTGCAGTAGGCCGTGGCAGCAGACTGAGTACAGCGAGAGCATTTCATAAACTGGAGCCGGAAGGAACTAATTTCCATAAATACAGTTACCTTGGCATGATCGGTAATTACATGCTGATGATGTTCTACACCATGGTTGCAGGCTGGATGATGTATTACTGTTATGTGATGGCTGCTGGAAAATTAAGTGGTGCGACATCTGAAGAAGTTGGGGGATTTTTCTCAAATCTGATGACTTCTACAGGAACAATGACAGGCTGGATGATCGCAGCTGTTCTGCTTGCTTTTGGAGTCTGTTCACTGGGCCTTAAAAACGGAATTGAGCGTATCACAAAGGTTATGATGATCTGTCTTTTGCTGCTTATTGTAGTGCTGGCAGTCCATTCAGTGACACTGGACGGCGCAATGGAAGGTGTTAAGTTCTATCTGGTACCTAATATTGATAATATCCGTGAAGCTGGACTTGGAAATGTGATTTTTGGTGCGCTCTCACAGGCATTTTTTACATTGAGTATCGGTATCGGTGCAATGGAAATCTTCGGAAGCTATATGAGTAAAGAGCATACACTTGCCGGAGAGAGTATCAATATCCTGATTCTGGATACCTTTGTTGCATTGATGGCTGGTCTTATCATCATTCCTGCATGTTTTGCATTTAACGTCGAGCCGGGAGCAGGCCCGGGACTGGTGTTTATCACTCTGCCAAATGTATTTAACCAGATGGCAGGTGGAAGACTCTGGGGAGCTCTGTTTTTCCTGTTTATGTCTTTTGCAGCTTTATCCACTGTAATTGCAGTGTTTGAGAATATTTTATCTTTTGCTATGGATCTCTGGGGATGGAAACGAAACAAAGCAGTACTTGTAAATATTGTACTGATCATCGCTCTTTCCATGCCGGCTATCCTTGGATTTGGTCCATGGTCCGGTCTTCAGTTCCTTGGTGAGGGAACAAACATTATGGATCTGGAAGATTTTATTATTTCGAATAATCTTCTTCCGCTTGGTTCGGTTGTGTTTGTAATATTCTGTACCTCAAAGAACGGATGGGGATGGGATAACTTTATTAAGGAAGCCAACACTGGTTCCGGATTGAAATTTCCGGCATTTATCAGAAATTATATGCTGTGGGTGATACCTGCAGTAGTTGCAGTGATCTATCTGAAAGGTTACTACGACATGTTTCAGCCAAAGGGACTCCATTATCTGGTGCCGTGGATGGCAGTAGGCATTGCCATGTTGGTGCTTATTGGCTGGATCGTATTTGGCCACAGTAAGAAAAACAAAAAGTAAGCAGCTAAAATAAGAGGAGGCATTATTATGATCGCAGAAAAAATGAAACCCTTTGTACAGAACAACTCAGCAATCCGTATGATGTTCGAAGAAGGAAATCGTCTTCGTGCAAAATATGGTGCAGATAAGGTGTACGATTTCAGTCTTGGAAATCCAAGTGTTCCGGCACCGGACTGTGTAAGAGAAGCAATCATTGACCTTGTGAACAATGAAGAACCAACGGTTCTGCATGGGTATATGAGCAACGCAGGATTTGAAGATGTAAGAGAAACAATCGCACAGTCTTTGAACCGTCGTTTTGGAACAGCTTTTTCTGCACATAATCTGATCATGACTGTTGGTGCAGCCAGTGGTCTGAATGTTATCCTCAAGACAATCCTGAACCCAGGTGAAGAAGTGATTGTTTTTGCACCTTATTTTCTGGAATATGGTGCATATGTACGCAATTATGACGGCCAGCTTGTGGAAATCTCACCGAATACAGAGACCTTCCAGCCGAACCTTAAGGAACTGGAAGAAAAGATTACAGCGAATACCCGTGCTGTAATCGTGAATACACCACATAATCCGACAGGTGTTGTTTATTCTGAAGAAACGATCAAAGAACTGGCTGCAATCCTTGAGAAAAAACAGAAGGAATTTGGTTCTGTGATCTATCTGATCTCAGATGAACCATACAGAGAGCTGGCTTATGATGGAGTGGAAGTTCCATATCTGACAAAATACTATAAGAATACCGTTGTTGGGTATTCCTACAGTAAATCACTGTCTTTGCCAGGAGAACGTATTGGATATCTGGTCATTCCGGATGAACTTGAGGACAGTGCGACAGTGATCACAGCAGCTGCGATCGCTAATCGTATACTTGGAAGTGTCAATGCTCCGTCCCTGATGCAGAAAGTTATCCAGAAATGTGTGGATGCAGAGGTAGATGTTGCGGCCTATGACAGAAACCGTCTGGCACTTTACAATGGACTGACAGAATGTGGCTTTGAATGTATCAAACCGCAGGGCGCCTTTTATCTGTTTGTGAAATCTCCGATCGCAGATGAGAAACAGTTCTGCGAGGCCGGTAAAAAATACAATATCCTGATGGTGCCGGGAAGCTCCTTTGCCTGCCCTGGTTATGTACGACTGGCTTATTGTGTATCCTATGAGACAATCCAGAATTCACTTCCGGAATTTAAAAAACTGGCAGCAGAATATAATCTGTAAAAATTAAATTATAAGAAATGTATATAAACAGACGCAGGAGCGAATTAAGGTGCTCCTGCGTTTGTTTATATTTTGTCAATTTTTTTTCGGATATCCAGCATTTTCTGATCCAGCTGCGTGATTACGGAGGCACATTGCTGTAGCTCTTCATTAATCACTGCGGCCTGTTTCTGTCCGCGTTTATAGCGAAGCTGGTGGTCAAGATTTGCCCAGTAATCCATGGCAGCAGTACGCAGCTGCAATTCCAGTTTGATCCACTGGGTTTCTTCCTGGAAAGGAATTGCAATCTCCAGAATCAGATGCAGACTCTGGTAGCCGGATTTCTTTGGCTGCTGTATATAGTCTTTTGTCTTGAGAATATGAATATCCTGCTGTTTTTCTACAAGCTCGGCTACTTTGTATATATCATCTACATAAGAACATACGGCGCGGACACCGATCAGATCATTGATTTTTTCCAGTGCAAGATCGAATTTCAGATCGAGTTCTTTCTTCTGCATTTTCTTGCATACACTGTCATAGCTTTTGAGTCTTCCTGTTTTCATCTGAATAAAATTTCGCTTATATTTCATAAGCAAAAAGGTGTTGATAATATCCAGCTTTGTCGTCATAAGGTTAATGGCACATTGTCCCTTGATGCTGAACTCACTGTCTGTCAGCATTGCTTTTAATAGTTCTTTTTTCTTCAATTTCTGTCTTTCTTCCTCTAGTTGTATCAGTGTAAATGTTTCTGCCTCTGTTACGCGTATTGCATTGCCGTTTCCCATTAGAATACTCCTTCAATGATAAATTCGTAGATTGATTGTGTTAAAAGAAAGTAAAGATCTTTCATCTTTTAATCTATGTGTGGGAAAATAGAAATATGACAACTTATAATCGCAAATGATCAAACTAGTACATCGTTTTCGAAATAACTATACCACTCACTTGTCTGCGAATCCGATTGCACATTTCCCTAATTCAGGGAAATGGGATGATCCATTACTTTCAGATACCTTAAAACGTTCTGTTATAGAGATTATTTATTCAGAAGCAGCATGCACTGGAAAGCCTGTTTTCTGTATTGTAGACGATACTATAGCTTCAAAGACAAAGCCCTCGTCACGGGCTTTACATCCTATTGAAGATGCGTATTTTCACCAGTCCCATTTAAAAGGAAAACAGGATTATGGACACCAGGCAGTTGCGGTTATGCTTTTCTGTAACGGCATTGTCCTGAACTATACTTTTGTAATGTATAACAAATCGATTTCCAAGATCATTGCAGCGAAGGGATTTCATACCATAGGTGCACTGAAGACAAACAGGATGCTTTATCCATTTGGATTCAAAAAGAACCTGTAAGGATAAACTGGCACTGGACAGTTACCAGATACGTTCTGCGCAAGGGATCCGAAGATATTGGTTACTCATGTCAATGGCACATTTTATGTGTGTGGCAGGAACCGGTGAATTCTGTTCTTTTGAAAAAGGCTACCACCGAATTGAAAGCATTATCCAGACAGAAAAGTATCAGTATCTCTTCCAATGCGCAAAAGAAAGTAATGATTTTGATGCATTTATGAAGTTAGCGGGATAATTTTGTGCAATTTTTCAAATTTGCTCATTTATAGATATACATTTAAAATTCGACAGCTCAAAAGCAGAAGCAGTTGTTAAAAATGTTAAAGTAAAGAAATTATCCAGTATGCCAACGATCAATGGAAGTGGCACGAAAATTCTTCCGGTAAACAGCAATGGCTTTTATGTACGGTTTAAAACAGGCAAAAGTACAAAGTATCGTGTTTCTGTTACTTTTCCTTACTATTGTCTTGGTGATCAGCCGATCAGTATTGAGCAGGAGAAAAATGGAACACTTGAATATTCCACTTCTGTGCGTACTGGAAAGACTTGCACATTAAAGGCAAATACAGTATATTATTTCCATGTGAACTTACACAGTGGATGGTCAGGAAATCCAACCGGAACCATTAAAGTAACACCAGTAAACTGATCAAATCTGATCATTAATCAAAGTAATCAGTCAAAAGCCCCTGTGCCAATTGCGAAACGCAACAAGCAGGGGCTTTCTTTAAATTTTTTATAGCAAAAGAAATTTATCACACAGGGAAACCTGTTTCCTAACAAAATTCCCAATAAAAAATGTGAAAATTATATCAAACCAACAAACAATTTCATATACCCTTACAAATATTTAACTGAAAAAATTGTTCGGATTTCTATACAAAAACTCTTGTCAATTTTTTAACAATGTGTTATCATTAAGGCGCCAATTTTGTTAGGAGAAAAGGAGTATTAAGATTATGAGCAGTAAAATTACTATCATTGGAGCCGGTAGTGTCGGTGC
>NZ_CAKROJ010000024.1 GCF_934372025.1 uncultured Blautia sp. | reverse complement strand
CTCGTTTTATTCATCGAATTTTTATGATAAACCATTATATCACAGAAGCTGAAAAATAGAATGTTTTTTCTCGAATACCATTTGAAAATTGAGAAAAATAAAAAACGCTGAAAACCTTGATTTATAAGGCTTTTCAGCGTTCCTAAGAGCAGGGGATGAGAGAATCGAACTCCCACCAAAGGTTTTGGAGACCCCTATCATACCATTTGACCAATCCCCTATTTTGTTGAAATAATTGCAACTTTATCTGCAACAAAATGAATTATAACAGATAAGAAAACATTTGTCAAGCGGAGATGGAGGGATTTGAACCCTCGCACCGGTTGCCCGATCTACCGCATTTCGAGTGCGGACCCTTCAGCCACTTGGGTACATCTCCATGTCTGAGAAATTGTCTCAAACATGTTCTATTATATAATCAGATTGTCAAAAGGTCAATTCTTTTTTACTGCGAACGCAGTGAACAGTAACAAAAACATTATTGACGTGAAAAGAATCATATAATATGATATAAAGAAAGAAATCCGCAGAGTAGTAATACATCAGGTATTAGCATCTTTGCAGAAATTGCGGAAAGAGGTTAGATTCATGAACAGAAAAAAAGACGTGATCCTTAAGGCTACAGAGGCCTTGACTGAGAATTATAAAAACGAAGAGTTATTTATGCCGAAGAACAACAGAGAACTTCCAAGCAGAGCAGCAGTGATTGATATTGTTAAGGAACTTCGTTCTATTATTTTTCCAGGCTATTTCTGGAATGATTCAGCGGCAAAGGTGTTTCCGGAGCATTTTGCAGGATATCGACTGAATGATCTTTATGATCGATTGAAAGAACAGCTGGAAATTGCACTTTTATATGCAGAGCCGGAACTGGAACAGGATGGGGCAGCTGAAGAGGCGGATCGTATATGTGCAGGCTTTTTTTCACAGCTTCCGGACGTTCAGCAGCGTCTTTTGAAGGATGTGCAGGCAGGATTTGATGGTGACCCTGCTGCTAAGAGTAAAGAAGAAATCATTTCCTCTTATCCGGGACTGTTTGCGATTTATGTATATCGTCTGGCTCATATCTTATATAATGAAGAAGTTCCGTATATTCCAAGAATTATGACAGAGTATGCACATGGAAAGACTGGTATCGACATTAATCCGGGGGCGACGATCGGAGATTATTTCTTTATTGACCATGGTACAGGTGTGGTAATTGGTGAGACGACAGAAATCGGACGTAATGTAAAGCTTTATCAGGGTGTGACGCTTGGAGCTCTTTCTACGAGACAGGGACAGCAGCTTGCTAATGTAAAACGACATCCTACAATCAGGGACAATGTTACGATTTATTCAAATGCCTCCGTGCTTGGAGGTGAGACTGTGGTTGGCGAGAACACGATTATTGGAGGTAATACATTCATTACCGAATCGGTTCCGGCAAATACCAAAGTAAGTGCCAAGAGTCCTGAACTTGTGATTAAGAAATCAAGAAATGCTGTGTCTGAAACAGATGTCTGGGACTGGCAGGATTAAGCTTTTTACAAGTGTATAAAGAGTGCAAAATAACAGGAAAAAATATAAAATAAAAAAAATTAAAAAAATTTAAAAAAACCTGTTGACAAACAGTGAGTAATAAGATATACTCAATATCGTTGAAGCGAGCGAAACACAAACGCAACGCAAGAACAGCGATATGCGGGTGTAGTTCAATGGTAGAACACCAGCCTTCCAAGCTGGATACGTGGGTTCGATTCCCATCACCCGCTCTTATGCGATAGTGGCGTAGTTGGTAACGCGCGACCTTGCCAAGGTCGAGACCGCGGGTTCGAGCCCCGTCTATCGCTCTTAAGGACTCTGAGAATTCAGAGTCCTTTTTTGTCCTGTTCAATAAGATTATAGAAAGACAGAAGATAGAGCCCGCACAGACCAACCAGTCCATAGATAATTCTGGAAAGCAGGCTCATACTTCCGAATAAAAAAGCAACCAGGTTCAGGTTAAAAAATCCAATCATTCCCCAGTTGATGGCGCCGATCACAGCTATTGTCAGTGAAAAATATTGTAAGAATTTATTTCCCATAAGTCACCATCCTTTCATAACTGTAGTATGGCATGAATAACAAAAAATATTCGCAGCAGATCAGATCTGCTGCGAATACTTTTTTTTACTGTAATTTAATTGTCTGTGAAGTAGTGTCGCCGCCGCCAAATGCAAAAGCTTCAGATGCTTCAAGTGTAACATCAGATTTGTCATTCAGAGAGAATGCATAACAGATGGTGGTTGTACTGCCAGGTTCTACTTCAGCGATATAGTTATCAATGGCTGGTTCGTCTTCTTTTGGAACTGCCGGAGAGAGCTTTTCACCGTTCTGTCTGGCAGACAGCTGAACATCAACCAGGGCACTTGATGAGGAACTGCTGTTATTTGTATAATCACAGTACAGAAGCAGACAGTCGGAATCATCAATAGCCTGTGTAACACGAAATTCCTTCAGGCGAAGAGAAAAATGATCGTTGTCCATGTCAATGCTGGTTGTTTCTGACGGGGTGACAGTCGCTTCAGTATTTGTGTTTTCGGAATCTTTCATATCAGCCAGAGACTGATTGATCTCATCCTGAACATTTGTGAAGTTTGCTGACATGACTTTTACCGTATCGGCATCAAGAGAAACAATTTTCCATTTTCCATCTGCCTCAATCAGAGGATAGGTGATATCGATGGTAGTGTATTTGTCTTCAACGCTGTCGGATTTTTCCTCCAGAAGTGACGCCAGTTTTTGCTGAGTTTCTTCTTCTGTCAGGGTTGTACCGGAAAATGCTGTAGAAACAATCTGTTTCAGAAATTCTGTAATAGTTTCTTTGTAAATATCTGCTCCGTCAATATAATTGATACGGGCAGTTACAGAAGCAGTACCATTTTGAATATGAAAACTGGTTTTGGTGATTTTGTAGCTCATTTTTTCGTTTATTTTTTTGAAAAATGAGGAATATGCATCACTGGTAATATCCGCATTGTCAAGTGCTGACATATCACTGCTCTGGAGAAGTGTTTTCATTCCATCAAAATTCATGACACGCATATCTTCCAGAAAGTTCTTGGTGGCAGAAATTGGTTTCTGACGCTGCATAAAGTAAAATGAAGTACCACCTGCTATAACAAGAATAAGGATGACCAGAAAAATGATCAGACCTTTTTTCTTTTTCTTTTTACGTTTAGGAGCGGTGGACTCTTCTTCGTAAATATCCTGATTGTTAGTATCCATACTTCCTCCTTATGAAAGTTACTGTAAACGAAGTGAACAGTAATGTAATATTGTTGTTATTAGATTATAACAGAATACGACGTTGCTTGACAAGGTCATTTGATGACTCTAATATATACATATACAGTAGGAGCTGCTGTGAACGGAACAGACAGCAACTCCCAGATTGCCATATGGAGGGAAGATATATGTCAAAAAAATACGAAGGTAGTTTTCTTTCAGAAGCAGATGCGCTTGAGATTTCTGTGCTTTGTCTGATGCCGGATACCGGCATACAGCCATGTGGAATTGTTCAGCTGGTTCATGGGATGAGCGAGCATAAAGAACGTTATATTCCGTTTATGGAATATCTGACAGAAAAAGGGTATATAACGGTGATCCATGATCACAGAGGTCATGGAAAGAGCGTGGCAGATAAAAATGATCTTGGATATATGTATGGTGGAGGCGCAGAGGCGATGCTCAGAGATATTCTGACAGTTAATTCAGAAATCCGCCGGCATTTCCCGGAACTTCCACTGATTTTATTTGGGCACAGCATGGGATCACTTGCCGTGCGAGCCTTTGCATCAGAACATGATAACAGTATGGATATGCTGATCGTCTGCGGTTCGCCGAGTGAAAATAAAGCAAGACCTCTTGGAAAAGTAATTGCACAGGCACAGGGAAAGATTATGGGCATGCATCATAAAAGCAAGCTTCTTGAAACGATGTCATTTGGAGCTTATGCGATGAAATTCAAAAATGAAAAAAATAAAAATGCATGGATATGTTCCGATCCGGATGTATATGATGCATACACAAAATCTGAACTGTGTGGATTTACTTTTACAGATGATGCTTACATAGCACTGTTTGATTTGATGAAAAAAGCTTATGATATACATAAATGGAAATGTACAAAGCCTAAAATGCCGGTGCTTTTTATCAGCGGTGCGGAAGATCCATGTCTTGGAAATGTACGGAAGTTTGCAAGTGCAGTTCATGCTATGCGGAGAGCCGGATACCTGGATGTAAAAGGCAAATTATACAGGGGTATGCGCCATGAAATCCTGAATGAAAAAGGAAAAGAAAAAGTCTGGCATGATGTAGTTGTATATATGAAGAAAAAAGGATTTTAAAAATGTGTCAAATCTGATATAATGTTTTTTGTGAAAATTTACCAGATTTTGGAGGGAATAAAATGAGAGCAAGTGGCATTTTGATGGGGATATCCAGTATTCCGTCAAAGTATGGAATCGGATGTTTTTCAAAAGAAGCCTATGAGTTTGTAGATCAGCTTGAAAAAGCAGGACAGCAGTACTGGCAGATATTGCCGCTGGGTCCGACAGGATATGGAGATTCGCCATATCAGTCAGTTTCAACATTTGCGGGAAATCCGTATTTTATTGATCTGGAAGAGCTGATCCAGAAGAAACTTCTTACCAGGGAAGAATGTGAGGCCTGTGATTGGGGTGGAAGCGAGTCATATGTTGATTATGAGAAGATGTATCAGTCCAGATATAAGCTTTTACGTAAAGCATATGAAAAAGCTGATCTGAAGAATGATCCTGTTTATGAAGCATTTCTGGAAGAGGAAAAGGACTGGCTGCAGGATTATTGTCTGTTTATGGCTGTCAAAAATGCACAGAAAGGTATCTGCTGGATCGACTGGCCGGAAGAACTGAAGGATCGTCATTCTGTGGCTGTAAAAAAAGCAGAAAAGGAATTGGCAGAGGAAGTAGAGTTTTACTGTTTTCAGCAGTATTGCTTTACAATTCAGTGGAGAAAGCTGAAAAAATATGCAAATACAAAAGGAATTCAGATTATTGGAGATGTGCCGATCTATGTAGCACTTGACAGTGCAGACGCGTGGGCAAATCCGGAGATGCTGCAGTTTGATGAAGAATATAATCCAATATCTGTTGCAGGATGCCCGCCAGATGCATTTTCCGCTACAGGACAGTTATGGGGAAATCCTCTTTACGACTGGAAAAAACTGAAAAAAGATAATTATGGCTGGTGGGTAAAGCGTATGACGCATTGTCTGGAGCTTTATGACGTTATTCGAATTGATCATTTCCGTGGCTTTGATGAATACTATGCAATCCCATTTGGCGATAAAACTGCAGAAAATGGAAAATGGGAAAAGGGACCGGGAATGGATCTGTTCCATACGCTTGACAGTAAGATAAAAGAGCTGCGCGTAATTGCAGAAGATCTTGGATTCCTTACAGACAGTGTGCGGGACATGCTGAAAGAAAGCGGATATCCGGGAATGAAGGTTCTGCAGTTTGCATTTGATGGAAGTGAAGGCAGCAGCTATCTTCCATATAAATATGAGCATAATTGTGTTGTGTATACAGGAACGCATGATAATGAAACTACAAAAGGATGGCTTGAAAATCTTCAGGGACATGATCTGAAGTTTGTACGGGAATATATTAACTGTTATGAACAGCCAGTTAATGACTGTGTATGGGCACTGATTCGTACAGCACTTTCCAGCGTTGCCGACCTGGCAATCATTCCAATTCAGGATTATCTGTGCCTTGGAAATGAGGCACGTATGAATGCACCTGCTACAATCGGGGATAACTGGAAATGGAGAATGACAGAAGGACAGCTTTCGGAGATAACTCTTTATAACATGAGAGAAGTGACTCGAATTTATGGTCGTCTTGCCAAGGCTCCGGTTGAAAAGGAATCTGAAAAAGAAGTAATCACAGAAAAAGTCGATAAGAAAGAAGAAACAAAAGAAATAATAGAAGAAATATAAGAAAAACGCTAAAATGACCGGATAAACGTGTGAGAGGAGACGCAAAATGGAGGAACAGAATAAAAATCCTGAGGAACTGACGTCAGAAGCAGATAATCAGCAGGAAAACAGAAAACAGGGTACACCGACAAGAAGCTGTATTCTGATGCTTCTGGCAGGTGCTTATCTGATCTATACCGGATACAGACTGTGTAAAAATGTGATTGATGGTGTTGAAGGTGGAAGCTGGGGATTTTTTGCAGCCGGAGTTGGATTTCTGATCGTAGGTGTAGTTATGCTGGTGGTTGGAGGTAAGAATTTTATCAAAAATGATAAAGAGAAGAAAGCCATGGAAGCATTAGCAGCAGAAGCCGCTGCAAAAGAGGCAGAAGATGAGAAACCGGTTGAAAAGAAAAACAGGAGTATTGCCGAACGTGCAAAACTGGTTTCTGCACTGGAAGAAGCAGAAGAAACAGAAAAAATGAATTCAACCCGGAAAACAGAAGAATAGTTAACAGAAAAAGCGTCGCAGAAAATATCATCTGCGGCGCTTTTTGCGAACCTTTTTTTTCTTTTTAGATGAGACAGAAGGATTGTGCAGGGTAGACCAGCAGAATAACTGAACCAGTATGATCCCGATCAGAGCTCCGGAACTGTCAATGCAGACATCACGGACAGAAGGACCGCGTCCGGCAACAAAGGACTGATGATATTCATCAAGTCCGGCAAAACCGACACAGAAAATACCGGCAAGAAGAAACAGCCAGAAACCCCGTATGCGATAAACATAAAGTGGAAAAGATATGGCTACAGCGAGAAGAAAATACTCAGTCATATGTGCTGCTTTACGTACATAGAACTGAATCTGATAAGCTTCATAATTCAGTTCATCATAACTATTATTCTCATTCAGTACTTCATTTTTGATTTCTACGATCTTATAGCTGACTTTGTAGCTTAATTCCCCGGACACCTCCCCGGTCTGGGCTGAAAACGAAAAGATCACATACATCATAAGAAGTGCAGGAATAAAAGATAAAGGTTTTAATAAAGAAATTATTATTTTCATGGCATTAAATATAGCAAAGGGGGAAAAGATTGTCAACAAAGAGTAAGGTATGTTATACTTGTAACAATATAATGTGAACTGATGTCAGGATACATAAAGGCAAATAAAAATGATAAAAGGGGAAAATACAGATGAGTTTAGCAGACATTACATTTATTAATATGTGTAAAGATGTAATTGAGAATGGAACCAGTACAGAAGGAGAAAAGGTGAGACCGGTATGGGAAGATGGAACTTCTGCTTATACGATCAAGCGTTTTGGAGTAGTAAACCGTTATGATCTGCGTAAAGAATTTCCGGCGCTGACACTTCGCAGAACTGCATTGAAAAGTGCAATGGATGAGATTCTCTGGATCTGGCAGAAAAAATCAAATAATATCAAGGATCTTCACAGTCATATCTGGGACAGCTGGGCAGACGAGAATGGTTCAATTGGTAAGGCATATGGCTATCAGCTTCAGGTGAAGCATCAGTATAAAGAAGGCATGATGGATCAGGTGGATCGTGTATTATATGATCTTAAAAATAATCCGTACAGTCGTCGTATTATGACAAATATTTATGTACATCAGGATCTGCATGAAATGAATTTATATCCTTGTGCATATTCCATGACATTTAATGTAACAAAAGAACTTGGAAAAGATAAACTTACTCTGAATGCAGTTCTGAACCAGCGTTCACAGGATATTCTTGCTGCAAATAACTGGAATGTGTGTCAATATTCACTTCTTCTGATGATGATCGCACAGGTTTGTGATATGGAAGCGGGAGAACTTGTGCATGTGATCGCAGACTGCCACATTTATGATCGTCATGTTCCGGTGATCAAAGAACTGATCGGTCGTACACCTTATCCGGCGCCGACCGTGAAACTGAATCCTGAAATCAAAAATTTTTATGATTTCACAACGGACGATCTGATCGTGGAAAACTATCAGACCTGGCCGCAGATCAAAAATATCCCGATCGCTATCTGATTTGACCATACAATTTATATATAAGAGAGGAATCTGAGATGAACATTATAGTAGCAGTAGATAAAAACTGGGCAATTGGCAAAGATAATAAACTTCTGGTAAGTATTCCGGCAGATATGAAGATGTTTCGACAGGAAACGACAGGAAAAGTAGTGGTGATGGGACGTAAGACGCTGGAAAGCTTTCCAAATGGACTTCCGCTGAAGAACAGAACCAATATCGTTCTTACAGCAAATAAAGATTATCAGGTTAAGGATGCGATCATCGTTCATACAATAGAAGAACTGCTCGATGAAATCAGAAAATATCCTTCAGAGGAGGTTTACTGTATTGGTGGTGACAGTGTGTACAAACAGCTTCTTCCATATTGTGATACAGCACATGTGACTAAAATCGATTTTGGTTATGAGGCGGACAGCTATTTTCCAAATCTTGATGAAATGCCAGAATGGAAAGTGACTGCAGAGAGCGATGAGCAGACATATTTTGATCTGGAATATTCTTTTGTTAAATATGAGAGAACGAAATAAATCATTTCTTTGATAAGAATTGCATTCTCTTAAAATTTTGCATTGAAGTCACCGCGATAAAGTGCTAAAATGAGAAAAACGTTATCCATACGAATGGAGGAAGATATATTATGGAAAAAAAGAACATTGACTGGGGCAGCATCGGATTTGGTTATATTCCGACAGATTATCGCTATGTTTCTCATTTTAAAGATGGTAAGTGGGATGAGGGTGCTCTGACAACAGATCCTAATGTCACACTGAACGAGTGTGCCTGTGTATTCCAGTATGCACAGACTGTATTTGAGGGTCTGAAGGCATATACTACAGAGGGCGGACATATCGTTACATTTCGTCCTGACCTGAATGCAGAGCGTCTTTCTAATTCTGCAAAGAGACTGGAAATGCCACCATTCCCACAGGAACGCTTCATTGAGGCTGTTACAGAAACTGTGAAAGCAAACGATGCTTATGTACCGCCATACGGATCTGGTGCAACTCTGTATGTGCGTCCGTATCTGATGGGTACAAATCCGGTAATCGGTGTTAAACCAGCAGATGAATATCAGTTCCGTATCCTGACAACACCTGTAGGACCATACTTTAAAGGTGGCGCAAAGCCGATTACAATTCGTGTTACAGATTTTGACCGTGCTGCTCCGCATGGAACAGGACACATCAAAGCAGGTCTTAACTATGCGATGAGCCTTCACGCAATCATGGATGCACATCGTCAGGGCTATGATGAAAATATGTATCTGGATTCTGCTACAAGAACAAAAGTAGAAGAAACAGGTGGGGCAAACTTCCTTTTTGTTACAAAAGATAATACAGTTGTAACACCTAAGTCCAACAGTATTCTTCCATCCATCACACGTCGTTCTCTGATCTATGTTGCAGAACATTATCTTGGACTGAAGGTTGAAGAACGAGAAGTTTATCTGGATGAAGTAAAGGATTTTGCAGAATGTGGTCTGTGTGGAACAGCAGCAGTTATTTCTCCTGTTGGAAAGATTGTAGATCATGGCAGAGAAATCTGCTTCCCAAGCGGTATGGAAGAAATGGGACCAACAACAAAGAAACTCTATGAGACACTTACTGGAATTCAGATGGGACGTATTGAAGCTCCGGAAGGCTGGATCAAAGTTATCGAATAATTTATCTGAAAAGCAAATTACTGTGAACAGAAACAAAACTATAAGACAAGGTACAGGCATATTTCCTGTGCCTTGTTTTTTTGTTCGTATTTCGCTATAATAAAAGGTAGTTTACAGGAGGGCAGAATGGACAAAAAAACTTACGATAACGGACCGGATTTCAGTTTTGTTGAGCAGAAAGTCCGCGAAGTTCAGACAACGATAGAAAATGCCGTAAAGACAAGTAACTATCAGGAATTAAATGAGTCGATTACCAGGATGGTAAACAATACATTGAAGCAGTACCAGAAAGAACATCCTGGGACAACGGTTAATCATAAAAAAACAGAAGCAGACATATCTGGTCAGAAGAAGCAGGTACAGGAAACACATCCGGAACTTTACGGTAATACGGGAGGCGAAAAAGTTAAAGATATTTTGCTGATCGTATTTGGAGGAATTCTTTCCGGCAGTATGGCACTTGGACTTCTGACAGTACAGATCCTGCAGGCAGTTATGGGGCATGGAGGCATCAGTTCCACAGCTGTAACACTGATTGGTACACTGGCAGGACTGGGGATGATCTCTGGAGGGTGCAGAGGACTTGGCAGACTGAAACGATTTAAGAAATATATAAAAGTTCTCGGAAATAAAACATATTGTAATTTCGAACAGCTGGCAGGTGCGGTTGGACGTAATGTGAAGTTTGTAAAAAAAGATATACATTATATGATACAGAAAGGATGGTTTCTGGAGGGAAATACGGACCAGAAAGAAACCTGTCTGATCACGAGTTCAGAGACTTACAGACAATATACACAGACGCAGTCAGCCCTGGAACAGAGGACGCAGGAGGAACTGAAGAAACGTCAGAAGACTGCAGAACAGCAGGACCATATCAGTCCGCAGGTACAGGAGGTTCTGAATAAAGGAGAGGCTTATATCCGGAAGATACATGCAAGTAATGATGCAATTCCAGGAGAAGAAATTTCTGCAAAAATTGACAGAATGGAGCAGATCGTGGAGCAGATTTTTCAGAGAGCAGAAGAACATCCGGAAATCATTCCTGATCTTAAGAAACTGATGGATTATTATCTTCCAATGACAGTAAAGCTTCTTGATGCATATGAGGATATGGACAGGCAGCCGATTCAGGGAGAGACGATCAGGGCATCCAAAAAAGAAATAGAAGATACACTGGATACTTTAAATGAGGCATTCGCGAAACTTCTTGATTCAGTTTTTCAGGATACGGCATGGGATGTTTCCAGTGACATTTCGGTCCTTCATACAATACTTGCACAGGAAGGTCTGACAGGAAATGATTTTGAACAGAAACAGACAGATATGAAATAGCAGGAATGCCGAAGACATTCTTGAAAAAACGCGATAAGGAGAAAATTCATGGGAGATGAAATGAGACAGGCAGGAAACGGAATGCCGACGCTTACTCTTGAACCGGAACTTGAGCCAGAACAGAAGAAGGAACCGGAAGTGCAAAATCAGGGACAGTTAATGGAAGTGGCTCCGGAAATGGATCTGGTTCAGCAAAAAATGGCACAGACTGTCATGACACCGGAAGAACAGAAGATGGTAGATGATTTTGCGGCGAAGATTGATGTGGAGAATCTGACACAGGTTTTACAGTATGGTGCCGGAACACAAAAAAAGATGGCAGATTTTTCTGATGAAGCATTACGGAATGTAAGAGCGCAGGATCTTGGCGAAGTAGGAGAACTTCTTGCCGGAGTAGTCGGGGAACTGAAGGGTTTTGATGCAGAAGAAGAAAAAGGTTTTTTCGGCTTTTTTAAAAAACAGACGAGTAAGATAGAAAATCTGAAAAACAGATACGACAAAGCAGAAGTTAACGTAGAAAAAATTGCAGATGCGCTGGAAAAACACCAGATACGTCTGCTGAAGGATTCTGCGATGATGGATAAGATGTATGAGCAGAATCTTTTGTATTTCAAAGAACTGTCCATGTATATTCAGGCAGGAAAACAAAGTCTTGCACAGACAAGAAACGGAAAGCTGCATGATCTGGAAGAAAAGGCAAAAATTACCGGACTTCCGGAGGATGCTCAGGCAGCCAAGGATCTGGACAGTAAATGTGCCAGATTTGAGAAGAAACTCCATGATCTGGAACTCACCAGAATGATTTCACTGCAGACAGCACCGCAGATCAGGCTTGTTCAGAATAATGATACAATGATGGCTGAGAAGATCCAGACAACTCTGGTAAATACAATTCCACTGTGGAAAAGTCAGATGGTGCTGGCACTGGGAATTGCACATTCAACGGAAGCAGCACAGGCACAGAGCCAGGTATCAGATCTTACCAATGAACTTCTTCGCAAAAACGCTGAAAAACTTCATATGGCATCTGTGGAGACCGCAAAGGAATCGGAACGTGGAATTGTGGATATGGAAACTTTACAGAAAACAAATGCAGATCTGATCAAGACATTGGATGATGTAATGAAAATCCAGAGGGAAGGCAGAGAAAAACGCCAGTCAGCAGAGGCGGAAATGCTCAGAATGGAAAATGAACTGAAATCAAAACTGTTAGAGATTCAGCATTAACAAATAAAAAAGGGGCTGTTTGAGCATAACAGCTCCGATTTTTCGCTAAAAGGAGAATTATAATATGTATCGAGATCATACAAAAGTAATACAGATAGGTGACAAAAAAATAGGTGGAGGAAATCCAATCCTGATTCAGTCTATGACAAATACAAAAACAGAGGATGTAGAGGCAACAGTGCGTCAGATTCTGGAACTGGAAGCTGCAGGATGCGAGATCATACGCTGTGCAGTACCGACAATGGAGGCAGCACAGGCACTAAAGGAAATCAAAAAACAGATACATATTCCGCTGGTGGCAGATATTCATTTTGATTATCGTCTTGCCATTGCTGCTATGGAGAATGGAGCGGACAAGATCCGTATCAATCCGGGAAATATCGGAAGTACAGATCGTATCAGGGCGGTTATCGATGTGGCGAAAGAACGCAATATTCCTATTCGTGTAGGTGTGAACAGCGGATCTCTTGAAAAAGAACTCGTCGAAAAATATCATGGTGTGACAGCAGAGGGTCTTGTGGAAAGCGCATTAGATAAAGTGCACATCATTGAAGAGATGGGTTATGATAATCTGGTCATCAGTATTAAATCCTCAGATGTCATGATGTGTGCAGAAGCGCATAAGCTGATTGCTGAAAAGACAAATTATCCACTCCATGTTGGTATTACGGAAGCCGGAACACTGTACTCTGGAAACATTAAGTCAGCAGTAGGCCTGGGAATCATCCTTTCACAGGGAATCGGTGATACAATACGTGTTTCATTGACAGGTGCTCCTCTGGAGGAGATAAAATCTGCCAAACGTATTTTAAAAACACTTGGACTTCGCAAGGGAGGTGTGGAAGTTGTTTCATGCCCGACATGTGGACGTACCCGCATTGACCTCATTGGTCTGGCAAACAAGGTGGAAGCAATGGTACAGGATATTCCGCTTGATATCAAAGTAGCCGTTATGGGATGTGTGGTAAACGGACCCGGAGAAGCAAAAGAAGCGGATATTGGAATTGCCGGTGGTGTAGGCGTGGGCCTTCTGATCAAAAAAGGTGAGATTGTAAAGAAAGTACCGGAAGAGCAGCTTCTGGATACTTTGAGAGAAGAACTGCTTCACTGGAAAGAATAAGAGAGGCATAAAATTGGAAAAAGAATTTTTTGATGTATTTCCCAATTTAAAAGTAAAAGATCAGCTGCGAGAATGGCTGGAAATGGTAACAGTATCAAAAGTTTCCTGCAATCCGGCAAAGACCCGGTTGTGGGTATATATTCACAGTGACCGCTGGATACACAAGAAATATATTATGACACTTGAAGATCAGATTGAGAAACAGTGCTTTGCCGGACTGGAAATGCAGGTGACGATGATCGAGCGTTTTCATCTTTCCAGACAGTATTCTCCGGCCAATTTTCTGGAAGTTTATCGTTCCAGCATGGAAATGGAACTGAAGAACTTTAATATGCTTGAGTATAATCTTTTTAAGCGGGCGCAGATTGTTTTTTCAGCGGAGGATCAGATGAATCTGACTTTGCCGGATTCTGTGATTTCCAGGGAGAAAAGTGCGATTCTTGTCGAATATCTGGAGAAAGTTTTCTGCGAACGTTGTGGAATGAATCTGAAGATAAATCTCCAGTTTATTGAAGCCGAAGAAAGTAAGTATCGTAAAAATGCAGCACTGCAAATCCGGCAGGAGGTTGCCAATGTTCTGAAGCATGCCAAACTGACCCCGGAAACGATACAGGAGGAAAAAACAGAAGAGACGGCAGCCGATAAGAAAGAAAATACCAAAACTGAAACAAAAGGAAAACAGGAGCAAAAACAAAAGACATTTGAGAAAAAAGGCCAGAGAGGAGACTTTCATGGCGGATTTCGCAAAGACAGCAATCCAGATGTTATCTATGGAAGAGATTTTGAAGGTGATACCATTGATCTGGAAGCTATTACCGGTGAAATGGGAGAGGTCATCATCCGTGGACAGGTTATGGATGTGGAAGCACGTGAGATCCGGAATGAAAAGACGATACTGATTTTTCCTGTAACGGATTTTACAGACTCCATTGTGATCAAGATGTTTCTGCGGAACGAGCAGGTGCCGGAGATAACGGAATCTGTCAAAAAAGGAGCTTTTCTGAAGTTCAAAGGTGTTACGACGATTGACCGCTTTGACAGTGAGCTTACAATTGGATCGATTTCAGGTATTAAGAAGATTGCAGATTTTCGCAGCAGCAGAATGGACACCAGTCCGCAGAAACGTGTGGAATTGCACTGTCATACCAAGATGAGTGATATGGATGGAGTTACTACAGCCAAAGAGCTGGTAAAACGTGCCTATGAGTGGGGACACAAGGCAATTGCCATCACAGATCATGGCGTAGTGCAGGCATTCCCGGAAGCAAATCACTGCTTTGATGCCTGGGGAGGATGTGTTCCGAAGGAATCTGACTTTAAGGTGCTGTATGGTATGGAGGCTTATCTGGTGGATGACATGAAGGGAATCGTAACAAACAGCCAGGGACAGTCTGTTGACAGTAAATTTGTTGTATTTGATATTGAGACAACCGGATTCTCGCCGCTGACCTGTCAGATTATTGAGATCGGAGCAGTAAAAGTCGAGAATGGAGTGATCACGGATCGATTTTCTACATTTGTCAATCCGAAAGTTCCGATCCCATACAGGATCGAACAGCTGACAAGCATTAATGATTCAATGGTCATGGATGCTCCGGATATACAAACGATACTACCGAGATTTCTTGAATTCTGCGAAGGAGCTGTTATGGTGGCTCATAATGCAGATTTTGATATGAGTTTTATTATAGAGAACTGCAGGAGACAGGAGCTGCGGCAGGAATATACTTATGTAGACACTGTTGGTATGGCACGTTTCCTGCTGCCAGCGCTGAACCGATTTAAACTGGATACGGTTGCAAAAGCAGTTGGTGTTTCGCTGGATCATCATCACAGAGCCGTTGACGATGCGGCCTGTACGGCAGAAATCTTTGTACGTTTTGTGGAAATGTTGAAAGAGCGTGATATTTTTGATATGGATACATTGAATCAGCAGAGTAATGTATCTGTAAATACGATCAAGAAACTGCCGACATATCATGCCATTATTCTGGCAAGAAACGAGACAGGAAGAATCAATCTGTACAAACTGGTCAGCCAGTCACATCTTAAGTATTACAGACGTCGTCCACGTGTGCCGAAGAGCCTTTTTCTGGAACACAGGGAGGGCTTACTGATCGGCAGTGCATGTGAGGCAGGAGAACTTTATCAGGCACTTCTTAGAAACGCGCCGGAGCCGGAAATCGCCAGACTGGTTAATTTTTATGATTATCTGGAGATTCAGCCGCTTGGAAACAATGCCTTTATGATCGCTGACGAAAAAAATGACCGTGTAAAATCAAATGAAGATCTGATCGAGATTAATAAAAAAATCGTTAAACTGGGAGATCAGTTTAAGAAACCGGTTGTTGCTACCTGCGATGTGCACTTTATGGATCCTCAGGATGAGAGATACCGGCGTATCATTATGGCGGGAAATGGTTTCTCCGATGCAGATAATCAGGCACCTTTGTATCTGCGTACAACAGAAGAGATGCTGGAAGAATTTTCTTATCTGGGAAGTGAGAAGGCAGAGGAAGTTGTTATTACCAATACCAATAAGATCGCAGATATGATTGAGAAAATCTCGCCGATCCATCCGGATAAATACCCTCCGGTCATTGAAAACTCCGATCAGGATCTGAAAGATATCTGCTTTAATAAAGCACATGAAATGTATGGGGATGTACTTCCGAAGATTGTAGAGGATCGACTGAACAGAGAACTGCATTCTATTATTTCCAATGGATATGCTGTTATGTATATTATTGCACAGAAACTGGTGTGGAAGTCAAATGAGGATGGATATCTGGTTGGCTCGCGAGGTTCAGTAGGATCGTCTCTGGCAGCAACTATGTCCGGTATCACGGAGGTAAATCCGCTGCCGCCGCATTATCTGTGCCCGGAATGTAAGTACAGTGATTTTGATTCACCTGAAGTCAAAAAGTTTGGTGGTATGGCAGGTTGTGATATGCCGGACCGTATATGTCCGAAGTGCGGAGCAAAAATGAATAAAGAAGGATTTGATATTCCTTTTGAGACCTTCCTTGGATTCAAAGGTGATAAAGAACCTGATATCGACCTTAACTTTTCTGGTGAATATCAGGCAAATGCGCATCGTTATACAGAAGTTATTTTTGGTAAAGGTCAGACATTCAAAGCAGGTACGATCGGTACACTGGCAGAGAAAACCGCATTTGGTTATGTAAAAAACTATTATGAGGAGCGTGGTCAGCACAAACGTTACTGCGAAATTAACCGTATTGTACAGGGATGTACCGGTATACGCCGTACAACCGGTCAGCATCCGGGAGGTATCATTGTTCTTCCGGTTGGTGAGGAAATCGAAAAATTTACTCCTGTGCAGCATCCTGCAAATGATGAGAACAGTGATATCATCACAACACATTTTGACTATCATTCTATTGATGGAAACCTTCTGAAACTTGATATTCTCGGACACGATGATCCGACGATGATCCGTATGCTGGAGGATCTTACCGGCCTGAATGCCCGGGATGTTCCGCTGGACAGCAAAGAGGTTATGTCACTGTTTGCAAGTACGGATGCATTGGGAATCAAACCGGAAGATATCGGCGGATGTAAGCTTGGATGTCTGGGTGTACCGGAATTTGGTACAGATTTCGCCATGCAGATGCTTATCGATACAAAACCAAAATATTTTTCTGATCTTGTCCGTATTGCAGGCTTGTCTCATGGTACAGATGTGTGGCTGGGTAATGCGCAGACATTGATCGAAGAAGGAAAGGCAACTATTTCGACAGCTATCTGTACACGAGATGATATTATGATTTATCTGATCAGTATGGGAGTGGAAAGCAGTCTTGCCTTTACGATCATGGAAGCGGTCCGTAAAGGTAAGGGACTTCGAGAAGAGTGGGAGACAACCATGAGAGAGCATAAGGTACCGGAGTGGTATATCTGGTCCTGTAAGAAAATTAAGTATATGTTCCCGAAGGCACATGCGGCTGCATATGTTATGATGGCATGGCGTATTGCATGGTTTAAGGTGTTTAAGCCATTGGCATATTATGCAGCGTTCTTCAGTATTCGAGCTACTGCTTTTTCGTATGAGACTATGTGTATGGGCAGAGACCGACTTGATTTTTATCTTGCAGAACTTCGTAAAAAAGGAGATGCTGCATCCAAAAAAGAACAGGATACGATCAAAGATATGAGAATTGTTCAGGAAATGTATGCACGAGGGCTGGAATTTATGCCAATTGATCTTTATCGTGCAAAAGCGAATCGTTTTCAGATTATTGATGGTAAACTGATGCCGGCGCTGAACTGTATTGACGGAATGGGAGATAAGGCAGCGGAGGCCGTTGTTGATGCAGCAAAACAAGGTAAATTTTTATCAAAAGATGATTTTCGTGACCGGACCAAAGTCAGCAAAACGGTAATTGATCTGATGGATGATCTTGGGATTTTCGGGGATATACCGCAATCTAATCAGTTTTCATTATTCGACGGAGTGATTGCCTGATAAATTCCTTAAAAAACCGGAATTACCGGATGGCACGAAATGTATGTTAACATAACAAAAAGGAGAGCAATATGAAGAAAGAGGAGTTAAGGTATTTGCAGAGACTGGCGGAACTGTATCCGACAATTGGAAAGGCTTCGACAGAAATTATTAATCTGCAGTCAATCCTGAACCTGCCAAAAGGAACAGAACATTTTATGTCGGATCTGCATGGAGAATATGAGGCATTTTCTCATGTGCTTCGTAATGGTTCCGGTGCAGTGCGCAAAAAAATCGATGATGTATTTGGACATACATTGAGTAATAATGATAAGAGAGCGCTTGCCACACTGATCTATTATCCGAAAGAAAAAATCCAGCTTGTCAAAAAAACAGAAGAGGATATGGAAAACTGGTATAAGATTACATTGTATCGTCTGATAGAAGTCTGCAAAACAACTGCTTCTAAGTATACGAGATCCAAGGTACGTAAAGCCCTGCCGCAGGACTATGCATATGTGATCGAGGAACTGATTACAGAAAAAGCAGAGGTTCTGGACAAAGAAGCTTATTATGATTCAATTGTCAACACGATTATTGAAATTGGAAGAGCAGAGAATTTTATTATTGCACTGGCGGAGCTGATACAGAGACTGGTTGTAGATAATCTTCATATTCTGGGAGATATTTTTGACCGTGGTCCAGGACCGCATTTTATTATGGATCGTCTGATGGAATACCATTCACTGGATATTCAGTGGGGAAACCACGATGTCGTATGGATGGGAGCAGCAGTGGGACAGAGCGCATGTATTGCTACAGTTCTCCGTAACAGTATTCGCTATGGTAATCTGGATATTCTGGAAGATGGTTATGGAATCAACATGCTTCCTCTTGCTACTTTTGCGATGGAAGTCTACAAGGATGACCCGTGTGTTGCTTTTGAAATGAAGGGAACTTCTGATTATAATGCTCTTGAGAAAGAAATCGGTCAGAAGATGCACAAAGCAATTGCAATCATTCAGTTTAAGCTTGAAGGAAAGCTTATTCGGAAACACAAGGAATTTCATATGGAAGATCGTTGTCTGCTTCATCGGATCAATCCGGAAAAAGGCACAGTAACACTGGCGGACGGGCAGGAGTATCCAATGCTTGATACGAATTTCCCGACGATCGACTGGAAGCATCCGTATGAACTGACACCAGGAGAACTTGATGTTATGGAACGTCTTGAAACAGCATTCCGTAACTGCGAAAAGCTTCAGAACCACATGCGTCTTCTTCTGGATAAAGGTGGACTTTATAAAATCTATAATGGCAATCTTTTATTCCATGGATGTATTCCGCTGAATGAAGATGGAAGTCTTAAGGAAATTCAGATTTATGGAAAGACTTATAAAGGACGCGAGCTGTACGATGTTCTGGAAGCATATGTACGAAGAGGCTTTTATGCAGTAGACAGAGAAGAACAGCGTAAGGGCAGAGATATTCTGTGGTTTATCTGGGCGAGCCCGTCCTCTCCGTTGTTTGGAAAGGATAAAATGACTACGTTTGAACGGTATTTTATTGCGGATAAAGAAACTCACAAGGAAACAAAAGGAGCCTATTATCATCTTCTTGAGAATGAAGAAGTGGTCGATGGCATGCTTCGAGAATTTGGCCTTGATCCGGAAACAGGACATATTATCAATGGGCACGTACCGGTTCATCAGGGAGATGGAGAGAGCCCTGTTAAATGTAATGGTAAGGTTATTGTCATCGACGGTGGTTTTTGCAAAGCATATCAGAAGGTAACCGGAATTGCAGGATATACACTGATCTATAACTCTTATGGACTGGTACTGACCGCGCATGAGCCATTTACATCCAAAGAAGAGGCTGTATCCAAGGAAAGTGACATTGTGTCAAACAGGGTGTCTGTACATTATACATCAAAACGACGTCTTGTTGGTGACACAGACACAGGAAAAGCACTGAAAGAACGTATCGGGGAACTGATGCAGTTACTTGATGCATATCGTAAGGGTATTATTAAAGAGAAGAAATAAGCAAAACATGAAAACAATAACAGAGGTAATTGAATGAGAAGAAAAAACAGATTGAAAGTACTGCTGGTGATCCTGGTATCATTATTCATTATGTTCAGCGCAGCGGCGCTTCTTCTGGCGGGTTTTCAGAGAAGTGAAAGAGAGGCACAAAGGAAAAAGGAAGCGCTGGCAGCACTTGAAAATCTGCCTGCCGCAACTCCTACAGAGATTGCTGTGACTCCATCTCCAAGTCCGACACCAAGACCTACAGCAACTCCGACACCTGTTCCAAAAGAACGGGTAACATTTAATCCGGACGATTTCTGGGATTACTGGTACAGCAAAGACGGACTGGTAACCATTAATATTTATAATATCAGTCATGATGTGGTATCGTTCAGTTTTTACCAGACAGATGCAGGTCAGACACAGTCTGTTTCAGCAGATATAACAGCTGAGGTTGCAGGAACAGCAGCAGCGTTTTCCTTTACAGATACTGCGGGAAATGTGGCCTCCGGAAATCTGACCTTTGACAATGGGCAATTGTATTTACGTATGACTACTGCAGAACCGGTAGCTTCTGTGTATCCGAAGGTAAACTGCATTATGAGCAGGACGCAGGTACAGTTAAATGTCCCGGAGCCGACTGCAACACCGGTTCCGGAAGAACAAGTGCAGAATACAGCAGAGACAGGAGAATACTTTTTTCCGGAGAGCAGCAGCCGTTATCTGACAGATGAGGAAATTTCGGTATATAGTTCGGATCAGCTGGAACTTGCCAAGAATGAGATTTATGCACGTCATGGCAGACAGTTTGTGACAGAATATATTGCAGATTATTTTAACAGCAAGTCCTGGTATAAAGGTACGATCGATCCTGGTACATTTGATGCGGAGCAAAATTCTATTTTTAATGAATATGAGCTTGCAAATATCTCAAAAATTGCAGAATGGGAAGAACAGAAAGCGAGTCAGGGAAACTGACTCGCTTTCTTCTGTAACTAGGAAATTACTCCGTAATGTTCCTATTTGATCGGTGTTTTATTGTCGGTTCTTCCGACCAGATAATCAATGGTGGTATCATAATAGTCAGCCAGGCGGATCAGCATTTCAATTGGAATATTACGAGAGCCTGTTTCATAATGAGAATAAGATCGCTGGCTGATGTGAAGGATTTCACCGAGTTTTTTCTGTGACAGATCTGAATCTATACGAAGATCCTGAATTCGCTGAAACTTCATGATTTCACCTCCTTTTATGTGTAGCAATTATAAAACAGACCGAAATGTGCTATTGCAATTTGGAGCAAAATGGACTATAATGAAAGCCACATCTTTTTTCTGATTTTTATTCCCACCACAAAAAATAAAAAATACTGCAATGCAGATCGGGGTGCATATGCATACAGGAGGTTTTATGTTTGCAAGTGTACTATCGGCGGCAATTCTGGGTATGGATGTTCATCCGATTCATGTAGAAGCTGATGTGAGTGACGGCCTGCCTACATTTACTATGGTAGGATTTCCATCTGCACAGGTCAGAGAAGCACAGGATCGGGTCAGGACAGCATTGAAAAATAATGGGATTGCATTGCCGCCCAAAAGGATTACAGTGAATTTTGCACCGGCTGATATCAAAAAAGAAGGAGCTGGTTTTGATCTTCCACTGGCAGCAGCAGTTCTGGCAGCTTCAGATATATTAAAGCCGGAACGGTTAGAAGGCGTAATGATGGCGGGAGAAATCAGTCTGAACGGAGAAATCCATGCGATTTCCGGGGTTTTACCAATGATCATCAGAGCAAGAGAAGAAAAATGCAGTTATTGTGTGGTTCCGTATGATAATCTGCGAGAAGCAAATCTGATACCTGATATGAAGGTGATCGGGGTAAAGAATCTTCTGGAAATGATTCAATATGTCAGAGAACCGGAAACGTATGTAAGTGAATTGAAAGAACAGGAAGAAAAATTAATAACAGAAAAGCTGGATTTTAGTGATATCAGGGGACAGGAAAGCCTGAAGCGTGCGGTAGAGATTGCTGTCAGTGGATTTCACAATATTCTTATGATTGGACCGCCGGGTGCCGGGAAGACAATGATTGCCAGGCGGATTCCCGGAATTATGCCGGATCTTACGTTTGAAGAGGGTCTGGAGCTGACTAAGATCTACAGTATTGCCGGAATGCTTGCTTCAGGTGATCCCATGATTCGGGAAAGGCCATTTCGAAGTCCGCACCATACCTGTTCCGCACAGGCATTGGCAGGAGGAGGCAAAAATCCGAGACCGGGTGAAATAACTCTGGCGCACAGAGGAGTGTTATTTCTTGATGAAATGCCGGAATTTTCCAGAAGAAGTCTGGAAATCCTGCGACAGCCACTGGAGGACAAAGTAATTCGTATTTCCAGAGTATATGGAACGTATGATTTTCCGGCAGATTTTATGCTGTGTGCGGCAATGAATCCCTGTCCCTGCGGACATTATCCGGATATGAACAGGTGCAGATGTACAACACCACAGGTAATGCAATACCTTGGAAAAATCAGCCAGCCTCTGCTTGACCGACTGGATCTTTGTGCAGATGTGGCACCAGTCGATTTTGAAGGTCTGAGTAATGGAAAAAAGGGTGAAAGTACACAGGCAATACGTCAGCGTGTGATCTGTGCACAGAGTATCCAGAGGGAACGATATAGAAAGGAAGGAATACAGTTTAATGGAGAATTGAAGGGGGGACAGATTGAGAAGTACTGTCGCCTAGAGCAGGATGGCAGCCAGCTTCTGAAAATGGCATTTGAGCATATGCCATTCAGTGCAAGAGCCTATCACCGAATTCTTAAAGTTGCCCGGACAATTGCGGATATGGAGGCATCTGAGATTATTAAACGACATCATGTTGCAGAAGCACTGGCGTACCGGGCTTTTGACAAGAAATACTGGAATTAGTACATCGAATTGTCAGAATGCAGATTACAGTGGTATAAAAACCGAACAGGAGAGATATTTTATATGGAAGAAACTCTTAACAAAATGAAGGGAAAACGTGAATTTCTGGTACGTGAGATAGAAGATAAGAGTTCAGATTATCCGGAAAAACTCCTTCACTATAAAGGAATGCCGGAGAAGCTTTATGTAAGAGGTACACTTCCGGATCCAAATTGTCCTTCCGTTGCTATTGTGGGTGCAAGAGCAGCCAGTCCATATGGACGTATTCAGGCTTTTCGTTATGCAAAAAGACTGAGTGAAGAAGGTGTGCAGATCCTGAGTGGAATGGCATATGGAATTGACACAGAAGCACACAGAGGTGCGCTCGAGGGACGCGGAGGTACATGGGCAGTACTTGGTAATGGACCCGATATTTGTTATCCATCAGGAAATCGGTCTCTTTATCAGAGAATTTTGAGAGAAAACTATGGTGTGATCAGTGAACAGCCGCCTGGGACAAAGGCACGAAATTATTTTTTTCCTGCAAGAAACAGGATTATCAGTGGATTGGCAGATCTGGTACTGATCGTTGAAGCCAGGGAAAAAAGCGGCTCTCTGATCACTGCGCAGTGGGCTTTGGATCAGGGAAAAGCTGTTTTTGCTATCCCCGGACCGGTAAACGAAGAACTCAGTATGGGATGTCATAAGTTGATTTATGACGGTGCAGGTATTGCTTATACTCCGGAAATTTTGCTCGGAGAGCTGGGAATCGATTGTGAAAAAATTGTTAAAGCAAAGATAAAAAATGAGTTAGGACTTGCAACAGATTTAAAATTGGTGTATAGTTGTCTCGATTTGCAACCAAAATCTATAGAGTTTTTACTTCAGAAGACGGGGCTTCCACCGGAAAAAATAGGAGCTCTTCTGCTGGAGCTGAAAATATCGGGGTTAGCCCGGGAAATTGGCAGACACTATTACATCAAAACAACTTAGATTTAAAAGCGTCTTTCCCGGGAAATTTAATATGTAGTTGGAGAAGTAGGAGAGATAGCATGGCGAAATATCTGGTGATAGTAGAATCACCTGCAAAAGTAAAAACCATTAAAAAATTTCTTGGGAGTAACTATGATGTGCAGGCATCAAACGGACATGTGCGTGATTTTCCGAAGAGTCAGTTTGGCATTGACGTAGAAAATGACTTTGAACCGAAATATATTACAATCAGAGGAAAGGGAGAATTGCTGGCAAATTTACGAAAAGCTGCAAAAAAAGCAGACAAGATTTATCTGGCAACTGACCCTGACCGTGAAGGAGAAGCAATTTCCTGGCATCTGATGCAGGCATTGAAAGAAGATCCTGCCAAGATGCGCAGAATTTCCTTTAATGAAATTACCAAGACTGCGGTCAAAAATTCAATCAAACAGCCGAGAGATCTGGATATGAATCTTGTAGACGCACAGCAGGCAAGAAGAATGCTGGATCGTATGGTGGGTTACAGCATCAGCCCGCTTCTCTGGGCAAAGGTCAAAAGAGGTCTGAGTGCCGGACGAGTGCAGTCAGTTGCTCTTCGCATCATTTGTGACAGAGAGGATGAGATCAACTCCTTTATTCCGGAAGAATACTGGAGCCTGGATGGAGAGTTCAAAATAAAAGGTGAGAAGAAGCCATTGCAGGCGAAGTTTTATGGTACAGATAAGAAACTTCCAATCCATAATAAAGCAGAGATGGATGAGCTTCTTGGAAAACTTGAGAATGCAGAGTATGAGATCGCAGAAGTCAAAAAGGGAGAGCGTACCAAGAATGCACCATTACCGTTTACGACCAGTACTTTGCAGCAGGAAGCTGCCAAAACGCTGAACTTTTCAACTCAGAAAACAATGCGTCTTGCTCAGCAGCTGTATGAAGGAATCGACATTAAAGGAAGCGGTACAGTCGGTCTGATCAGTTATCTGCGTACAGATTCCACACGAATTTCACAGGAAGCTGATGAAGCTGCAAGAGCATATATTGGCGAGCAGTATGGGGAACATTACGTGTCCACAAACGAAAAAGTGCTCAAAAAAGATCAGAAGATCCAGGATGCACACGAGGCAATACGTCCGACAGATATCTCAAGAACACCGGTTATGGTTAAAGAATCTCTTTCCAGAGATCAGTTCAGGCTGTATCAGCTGATCTGGAAGCGTTTTACGGCAAGCAGAATGTCGGCCGCAAAATATGAGACAACATCGGTAAAAATCGGCGCCGGAGAGTATACATTTACAGTCGCAGCATCCAAAATTATCTTTGACGGATTTATGTCTGTATATATGCAGGAGGAAGATAATCAGAAGAGCAATGTGCTCAGTCAGAGCCTCGAAAAGGGAATGAAACTTCAGCTGACAGAACTCAAACCTGAACAGCATTTCACGCAGCCGCCGGCACATTATACAGAAGCGTCTCTGGTAAAAGCACTGGAAGAACAGGGAATCGGACGTCCGAGTACCTATGCACCAACAATTACAACGATCATCAGTCGTCGATATGTCTCAAAAGAACAAAAGAATCTGTATGTGACAGAGCTTGGAGAAGTTGTTAATAATATTATGAAGCAGGCATTTCCGAGTATTGTGGATGTACGTTTTACAGCAATGATGGAAGGGCTTCTTGACTGTGTGGAAGAAGGCACAGTGCAATGGAAAACAGTTGTAAGAAATTTCTATCCGGATCTTAAAAAAGACGTAGATGCAGCTGAACAGGAACTGGAAAAGGTTGAAATTCAGGATGAAGTCACAGATGAAATCTGTGATGTATGCGGCCGCAATATGGTCATTAAATATGGACCGCATGGAAGATTTCTTGCCTGCCCGGGATTTCCGGAATGCAGAAATACAAAACCTTATTACGAAAAAATCGGTGTGTCATGTCCGAAATGCGGAAAAGATGTAGTTCTGAAGAAAACCCAGAAGGGTCGTAAATATTATGGTTGTATCGACAACCCGGAATGTGATTTTATGTCCTGGCAGAAACCGTCTGCTAAGAAATGTCCGGTTTGTGGAAGCTATATGGTCGAAAAAGGAAATAAGATTGTCTGCAGTGAGACGACTTGCGGTTATGTAGAGCAAAAGTCTAAAGAAGATTAAATATATAAATTTTCTGAAAATGTAGACAAAATCGAAAAAAATATAAAAATATCTTGTATTTTCGTTGCAAAACGTGTACTATTATACCATAAGATTGAAAACATCGAAAAACAAGAGAAGGAGGCCGTAATGAGCGTTCAGTTGTTGGATAAAACCAGAAAAATCAATAAACTTTTACACAACAGCAGCTCCAGTAAAGTTGTGTTTAATGATATCTGTCAGGTATTAATGGATACATTAAGCTCTAATATTCTGGTGTTGAGCAAAAAAGGTAAAGTACTTGGAATCAGTTTGTGTCCTGGTGTGGAAGAAATCACTGAGTTGATTGAAGACACTGTAGGCGGACATGTGGATACTCTGTTAAACGAACGTTTCCTGGGCGTTTTGTCTACAAAAGAAAACGTCAATCTTCAGACACTTGGATTTGAGCATGTAAACAGCAACTGTCAGGGTATCATCAATCCGATTGATATTGCCGGTGAAAGACTGGGAACTGTCTTCATGTACCGTAATGATAAACCGTATGATATCGAGGATATTATCGTCAGCGAATATGGAACAACGGTAGTTGGACTGGAAATGATGCGAGCAGTTCATGAAGAGAATGCGGAAGAAGACCGTAAACAGCAGGTTGTAAAATCTGCGTTCAATACACTGTCCTTCTCAGAACTGGAAGCAATTATTCATATATTTGATGAACTTGACGGAGAAGAAGGTATCCTTGTAGCAAGTAAGATTGCGGATCGTGTTGGGATTACCAGATCAGTTATTGTGAATGCACTTCGTAAATTCGAGAGTGCAGGTGTTATTGAGTCCCGTTCTTCCGGTATGAAAGGAACCTACATCAAAGTGCTTAATGAAGTGATTTTTGACGAACTGGAAGAAATCAAGGCGCAGAGAAATAAGAAATCATAAATACGAATGAAAAACAGGACCTTTTCCAATTGGAAAAGGTCTTTTCTTTGTTAAAAATTAAAAAGTGAGAAAAAAGAAGAAAATAAGAGTAAAAATAAGTATATAAAAGTAAATAAACTATTCTGTGACTGTGAAAAGAGTTGCAGAAAATCACCAATTTAAATAATATAGGGACAGTGGTTAGCACTCAGATGAAATGAGTGCTAACAGTCCAGAAGAAAAGCAACAATAAAGGAGGAAATAGATCATGAAATTAGTACCTTTAGGTGACAGAGTTGTATTAAAACAGTTAGAAGCAGAAGAAACAACAAAATCCGGTATCGTACTTCCGGGTCAGGCACAGGAAAAACCGCAGCAGGCAGAGGTTATTGCTGTAGGACCTGGCGGAATGGTTGATGGCAAGGAAGTTAAAATGGAAGTTGTTGTAGGAAATAAAGTTATTTATTCCAAATATGCAGGAACAGAAGTAAAACTTGACGGAGAAGAATACATTATTGTAAAACAGAATGATATTCTTGCAATCGTTGAATAATTACAACGTTAAATAAAAACGTTATGGATCATTAATTATTTCAGGAGGACAGTCATCATGGCAAAAGAAATTAAATTCGGTGCAGAAGCAAGAGCAGCACTTGAAACTGGTGTAAATAAGCTTGCAGATACAGTAAGAGTAACAATCGGACCAAAAGGAAGAAACGTAGTACTTGACAAACAGTTTGGTGCTCCGCTTATTACAAACGATGGTGTTACAATTGCAAAAGAAATTGAACTGGAAGACAGATTCGAAAACATGGGTGCTCAGCTGATTAAAGAAGTTGCATCCAAGACAAATGATGTAGCAGGTGATGGTACAACTACTGCAACAGTTCTGGCACAGGCTATGGTTCATGAAGGAATGAAGAACCTGGCAGCAGGCGCTAACCCGATCATTCTCAGAAAAGGTATGAAAAAGGCTACAGATACAGCTGTAGAGGCTATCAAAGAAATGAGCCAGAAAATCAGTGGTAAAGCTCAGATCGCAAATGTTGCAGCTATTTCCGCAAGCGATGAAGAGGTAGGACAGCTGGTTGCAGATGCAATGGAAAAAGTTTCCAACGATGGTGTTATTACAGTAGAAGAATCCAAAACAATGCATACAGAACTGGATCTGGTTGAAGGTATGCAGTTCGATCGTGGATATATTTCTGCGTACATGTCTACAGATATGGAAAAAATGGAAGCAAATCTGGAAGATCCATATATCCTGATCACTGACAAAAAGATCAGCAATATCCAGGAAGTACTTCCGTTGCTGGAGCAGGTTGTTCAGGCTGGCGCAAAACTTCTTATCATTGCAGAGGATGTAGAAGGAGAAGCTCTTACAACTCTTATCGTAAATAAATTAAGAGGAACATTCCAGGTTGTTGCTGTTAAAGCTCCTGGCTATGGCGACAGAAGAAAAGAAATGCTGCAGGATATCGCTATCCTTACAGGCGGCCAGGTAATTTCTGAAGAACTTGGACTCGATCTTAAAGAAACAACAATGGCTCAGCTGGGTCGTGCAAAATCTGTTAAAGTTGCAAAAGAAAACACAGTTATCGTTGATGGTCTTGGTGACAAGAATGCTATCGCTGACCGTGTTGCACAGATTCGTAAACAGATTGAAGAAACAAAATCTGAATTTGATAAAGAAAAATTACAGGAAAGACTTGCAAAACTGGCAGGCGGTGTAGCAGTTATCCGTGTTGGTGCTGCAACAGAAACTGAAATGAAAGAAGCAAAACTTCGTCTGGAAGATGCTCTTGCAGCTACAAGAGCAGCAGTAGAAGAAGGTATCATCGCAGGTGGCGGATCTGCATATATCCATGCTTCCAAGAAAGTTGCTGAATTGGTTGCAAATCTTGAAGGTGATGAAAAGACAGGAGCAAATGTTATCCTTAAAGCTCTTGAGGCTCCTCTTTTCCATATTTCTGCAAATGCAGGTCTGGAAGGATCCGTTATCATCAACAAAGTAAGAGAATCTGAACCAGGTGTAGGATTTGACGCACTGAATGAAACTTATGTAGATATGGTAGGTGCTGGTATCCTTGATCCGGTTAAGGTTACAAGAAGTGCACTGCAGAATGCAACAAGTGTTGCGTCTACACTTCTGACAACAGAGTCTGTAGTTGCTACAATCAAAGAAGATACTCCGGCTATGCCGGCAGGTGCTCCAGGAATGGGCGGCATGATGTAATTTAAGAGTAATAACGTAAGTGAATTAAGGGATTGACGTTATAGACGTTGATCCCTTTTTATGATAGAATTTAGTTAAATCATAAAAATAAAGGAGAATGTACGTATGAGCGATCTTTATTCTGAATTACTGGTTAAGAAAGAATCGACAATGAAAGACGCAGTTGTGAAATATGGAATGATCGTACTGACTGTTCTGGCAGCCGGAGCAGGACTTTTTATCAGTCCGATTATCCTGGTTGTGGCAATTGCACTTGGGATAGCATGTTATTTTGTAATCCCCCGCACAGATCTGGAGTATGAGTATCTTTTTGTAAACGGAGAATTTGATATTGATATGGTCATGGCAAAATCCAAACGTAAAAAGGTGACTTCACTGAAACTGAGTGAAGTAGATCTGGTTGCACCGCTTGATTCACACAGAATGGATTATTACAACGGAAACAGTCGCATGAAAACATTAGATTATTCTTCCGGTAATCCACAGCACAAACGTTTCGCAATTATTGCCAAAAGTGGCGGGGAAAACAGCAGGATCATAATTGAACCGGATGAGCAGATGGCACAGGCTATCAAAAATTCAGCCCCGAGCAAAGTTTTTTTGGATTGACACTGTAAGTTATTTTTGTTACACTTTGAATCAAAATCAAAACAACATAATACAAGGGAGGAAATACAATGGGTACTATCATTGGTGAAGGTATTACATTTGATGATGTTCTGCTAGTTCCTGCATATTCAAAAGTAATTCCGAATCAGGTAGATGTTACAACACACTTAACTAAAAAAATCAAGCTTAATATTCCTATGATGAGCGCTGGAATGGATACTGTTACTGAGCATAGAATGGCAATTGCCATGGCCAGACAGGGTGGTATCGGAATCATTCATAAGAATATGTCTATTGAAGCTCAGGCAGAGGAAGTAGATAAGGTAAAACGTTCTGAGAACGGTGTTATTACAGATCCATTCTTTTTATCCGCTGATCATACACTGGAAGATGCAAACAACCTGATGGCAAAATTCCGTATTTCAGGTGTGCCGATTACAGAAGGCAAAAAACTGGTAGGTATCATTACCAACCGTGATCTCAAATTTGAAACAGATTTCTCCAAGAAAATCAGAGAATGTATGACTTCTGAAGGGCTGATCACAGCCAAAGAAGGAATCACACTGGAAGAGGCAAAGAAGATTCTTGCCAAATCCCGTAAAGAGAAATTACCCATTGTAGATGATGATTTTAACTTAAAAGGTCTGATCACAATCAAAGACATTGAGAAACAGATCAAATATCCTCTTGCAGCTAAAGATGAACAGGGACGTCTTCTTTGCGGTGCTGCTGTAGGTATTACAGCAAACGTTCTTGCCCGTGTAGAAGCTCTTGTGAAAGCAAACGTTGACGTTATTGTTATTGATTCTGCACATGGACATTCTGAGAACATTCTTCGTGCTGTACGTCAGATTAAGGATGTTTATCCGAATCTGCAGGTTATTGCAGGTAATGTTGCTACAGGCGCTGCCACAAAGGCTCTGATCGATGCAGGCGTAGATGCAGTTAAGGTTGGTATCGGACCAGGTTCTATCTGTACAACACGTGTAGTTGCCGGAATCGGTGTGCCGCAGATTACAGCAGTTATGGATTGCTATGAAGTGGCAAATCGTTATGGAATTCCGATCATTGCAGATGGTGGTATTAAATATTCCGGAGATATTACCAAAGCGATCGCAGCAGGTGCAAATGTCTGCATGATGGGAAGTATCTTTGCAGGATGTGATGAGAGCCCGGGAACATTCGAACTGTATCAGGGACGTAAGTACAAAGTTTACCGTGGCATGGGCTCTATTGCTGCTATGGAGAACGGAAGCAAAGACCGTTACTTCCAGCAGGATGCAAAGAAACTTGTTCCGGAAGGTGTTGAAGGACGTGTTGCTTATAAGGGACATGTTGAAGATACAGTATTCCAGCTTATGGGTGGACTTCGTTCCGGAATGGGATATTGTGGTGCAGAAACAATTGAGAAGCTTAAGACTACAGGAAGATTTATTAAGATTTCTGCTGCTTCTCTTAAAGAATCTCATCCTCATGATATTCATATTACAAAAGAAGCACCAAACTACAGCGTAGATGAATAAGTTTCTGTGAACGGAGTGAACAGAATTAAATAATATTGTTTTTATTTTTGTTCTTGCGAAATTTGATAATTTAGTATATTATGATTTTAACGACTGCATGACTGGCGGAAGTAGAGTTAACTACAGGGAGTGCAGTAAATGAACGTGCCGACCGCCTGGGCAGCCTGGAAACAGACTACCCAGGCGGTTTTTTCAATTTAAAATCGAGGTGTATATCCGATTCTATTACGTTAAAAAAGGAGAATGAACATGGAAAAAATCTCACTGACAAATGAACTGAAAAATAATTCTTATCCGGGCAGAGGAATTGTCATTGGACGATCTGCGGATGGAACAAAAGCAGTTACTGCTTACTTTATTATGGGAAGAAGCGAAAACAGCAGAAATCGTGTATTTGTCACAGAGGGTGAAGGAATCCGTACACAGGCATTTGATCCATCTAAGCTGACAGATCCGAGCCTGATCATTTATGCTCCGGTGCGTGTTCTTGGTAATAAAACAATTGTAACAAATGGAGATCAGACAGATACAATTTATGAAGGGCTTGACAGACAGCTGACTTTTGAACAGTCATTAAGATCACGCGAATTTGAGCCGGATGGTCCGAACTATACACCTCGTATTTCTGGTGTCATGCATATCGAAAATGGAAATTACAGCTATGCAATGTCTATTCTTAAAAGCGATAATGGAAATCCGGATTCCTGCCTGAGATATACATATGCTTATGAGAACGCAATTCCTGGAGAGGGACGTTTCATTCATACATATAAATGTGATGGAAACCCGCTGCCAAGCTTTGAGGGAGAACCTAAACTGGTTGATATTCCGGACGACATAGAGACATTTACAGATCTTCTCTGGAACAGTTTAAATGAAGATAATAAGGTTTCATTATTTGTACGTTATATTGACATTGCAACAGGAACTTATAACACAAAAATCATAAATAAAAATCAGTAAGGAGAGTGCAGAAATGAAAGAATTACAGTTAAAATACGGATGCAACCCAAATCAGAAACCTTCCAGAATCTATATGGAAGAGGGACAGGAGCTTCCTATCAAAGTACTTTCCGGAAGACCTGGATATATTAACTTCCTGGACGCATTTAATGGCTGGCAGCTTGTCAGAGACCTTAAGAAAGCAACCGGACTTCCGGCAGCTACATCTTTTAAGCATGTTTCACCGGCAGGTGCTGCTGTAGGACTTCCACTTACAGAAACACTGGCTAAAATCTACTGGGTAGAGGATATGAACTGGAAAGAGTTTTCTCCACTTGCTTGCGCTTATGCAAGAGCCAGAGGCGCAGACAGAATGTCATCTTTTGGTGATTTTATTTCTCTTTCTGATGTATGTGATAAAGACACAGCAATGCTGATCAAGAGAGAGGTTTCTGATGGAGTGATTGCACCGGGATATACTGACGAAGCACTGGAAATCCTCAAACAGAAGAAAAAAGGAAATTACAACGTTATTGAGATCGATCCGGACTATGTACCGGCTCCGCTGGAACACAAGCAGGTGTTTGGAGTTACTTTTGAGCAGGGTCGTCAGGAACTTGCGATTGATGATGAACTGATTTCAAATATTGTAACGGAAAACAAAGAACTTAGTGAAGAAGCAAAGAGAGATCTGAAAGTTTCTCTGATTATTCTGAAATATACACAGTCCAACTCTGTATGCTTTGTCAAAGACGGACAGGCAATTGGTGTTGGAGCAGGACAGCAGTCTCGTGTACATTGTACCAGACTTGCAGGACAGAAAGCAGACAACTGGTTCCTGCGTCAGTGTCCGAAGGTACTGAATCTTCCATTCAAAGATACGATCAGCAGAGCTGAAAGAGACAATGCCATCGATGTTTATATCGGAGAAGAATATATGGATGTACTTGCGGATGGTGCATGGGAGAAAACATTTACTGAGAAACCGGAAGTATTTACAAGAGAAGAAAAAAGAGCATGGCTTGATCAGATGACTGATGTTACACTTGGATCAGATGCATTCTTCCCATTCAGCGATAATATTGAAAGAGCGCATAAGAGTGGTGTTAAATATATTGCACAGCCTGGTGGTTCAGTAAGAGATGATGCAGTAATCGATACCTGCAATAAATATGGAATGGTGATGGCATTTACCGGAATCAGATTATTCCATCATTAAAAGAGAGAATTTTATATAGAAAAAGTTTTTTGCACCCGACCTTCCAGATATATGGGAGATCGGGTGTTTTTGTTTCTATTACATAAAAAAAAGAACCAGGAGAATATCCTGATTCTTAAATAAAAAGAGCGATAGACGGGGCTCGAACCCGCGGTCTCGACCTTGGCAAGGTCGCGCGTTACCAACTACGCCACTATCGCA